>JBIOGX010000026.1:0-13904 GCA_044448445.1 Chitinophagales bacterium | reverse complement strand
TCGTAATACTGTATTTTTATACCTGAATAGCCACAATTTTAATAATCATGAAGTTGTTAACCTATTCGATCATGATCTTAAATTGGCATAATTACCATGGAAAAATTATCTACCTATTTGCGTTCTCTTCTTTTTTTATTTGCAACTTTATTCATAAGTACATGTTCTTATGCCTCTCATATTCTTGGTATGGATCTGTACTACACCTGGATAAGCGGCAACAACTATCAAATAACAGCGGTCATATTTGGTGACTGCACCAATATTTCACCAGGCTCAGTATTTTCACTCCTTAGCACCGCATCACCGGAAATATGTATTTTCAGAGGGAATATTAATGTAGCCACTATCAGCCTTAATATACAGTCGCCAACTGCCGGAGTAGATATAACCCCGGTATGCCCCGGCCAGGTAGGGAATACACAATGTGAAAATCCGGGTTCTACAATTCCAGGTATCAAAAAATTTGTTTACACTGCTATTTATACATTACCCGCACCTACTGTTTCATCTGCCTGGCGGTTTGCTTTTTTTGGAGTGCTTGGTAATTCTTCATCTGCGGGAAGATCTGTCAATATTACGAATATTATGAACCCGGGAACCTCACTTATGCAGCTTGTAGATAGTTTAGATAATTCGTTTTATCCGCATAATTCCAATGCGCAATTTTCCGTTATACCTACGCCATTCTTCTGCCTTAATATGCCTGATAGTTATAACCCGGGTGCAGTTTCCCCTGTCGGAGACAGTTTAAGCGTTATTAATCTTATACCCGCTGTAGACGCGTCTGGTGGTGGTGGCGGCCCATGCCAGTTTGGCGTTCCCGTAAACTATACAGGCACAGCATGGAACCCTCCTTATACGCCTATATCCGCCACTACTCCTTTAAATGTTGTCGCAGGTAGTTTTTCTTATGATGCAACGACCGGGCAATTAAATTTCAATCCAAATGCCATACAAAGATCCACAGTAGTGTATAATGTGCGGGAATTCCGTGCCGGTCATTTTGTAGGCAGCTGCCAGCGGGAAATGAATTTCCTCGTACAGAATTGCGTAAGCCCTCCCCCAACCGGCGGGATAGCCGGTGCAAGTAATGGGATCATCGTTGACAGCGCACACATGACAACCTGCGCTAATTCAGGGCCATTTTCATTTTATTTTGATCCACGTGAACCCACAACAACCAATAACATTACTGTTACCTATTCCGGATTGCCTGCCGGAGCAACTCTTAATATAACAGGCAATAGTACGCCTACTCCTCATATTGCTTTTTCATGGACTACAATTGGCGTAGCGCCCGGTACTTATATATTTTATTTAACCTATACAGATAATAACTGCCCGCTCCAGGGAACAACTACCACAGCCATCTCTGTAACGATCCTTCCTTCTGCCAGAGTTTCCTATACGGTTGTATCGCCTATAGGTTGTTCTCCAAAAGAGGCCATTAATATTATACCCAGTGGCCAGGGATCACCGTGGACAATAAAGGTAACCGGTACCACACCACAGACATTCACCGGCATTACAGGTAACTTTATTGATAGCCTGCCGCCCGGCACCGATACTATATCAATAATAACATCACCCGCTGCAAATAGGTGTGATACTGCAGCATATATAGTAGTTCCTTCACCAGCTATTATGGGAGATACAATAGTTTGCGCAGGGTCAACATTAACTTTAAGCGATGCCATTACAGGCGGCTCCTGGAGCAGCAGCAACACTTCTGTAGCAACCGTAGTTCCCACGGGGACAGGAATGGGCACTGTAACAGGCGTTTCTGCCGGTATGGCGACAATGACTTATTCTTTTTCAGGAGGATGTTTCAAGACTGTAACTGTTACTGTTAAACCTTTACCGTCTGCTATTACAGGCATTCTGCATGTATGTACAGGATTAACAACAACTTTGAGCGATGCTGTAAGTGGTGGAATATGGAGTTCCGGTACAGTTGCTATTGCTACCGTGGGTTCAGTTACAGGCGTGGTTACCGGGGTAACTACGGGCGTTGCTGTTATTTCTTATTCCAAAAATGGCTGCATGGTAACAGCCTCTGTTACCGTTTACCCTGAACCATCTGTTATTGCAGGGGCTACGAATGTTTGCGTAGGTTCAACAATTAATTTAAGTGATGCAATAGCCGGCGGAACCTGGAGCAGCAGCAACACTGCTGCTGCAACCATTGTCCAGGCAGGCTCCGGAAGTGGCAGGGTTACAGGTGTAGCTCCCGGTACTACAATCATAACTTATATTTTACCGGGAGGATGTTTCAGAACTACAACTGTTACGGTTAAGCCGCTGCCTTCTGCTATTACAGGCAATATGCATGCTTGTACAGGCTTAACAACTATTTTGAGCGATGCTACAAGCGGCGGCTTATGGAGTTCCGGTACAACTGCTATTGCTACTGTTGGTTCTGTTACAGGAGTGGTTACAGGAGTAACGCCCGGAGTAGTTGCTATTTCTTATACCCAAAATGGCTGTAGTGTTACAACCTCAGTCACCGTTAATATTGAGCCGGCTCTTTCTGCAGGAACTGCAAATATTTGTACAGACGGCACCGCAACATTGACCGTTACACCGGGAGGGGGCACATGGAGCATCAGTAATACTGCTGTTGCTACTATCAGGCCTGTAGGCACGGATAGCCTTATAGTTACCGGTATTCATACCAATGGCACTACCGTCATAACTTATTCATTATCGGGTTGTACCACATCCAGAACGATCACTGCTGTTTCAATATTGCCACCCATAACGGGGCCAACGCGCGTATGTACCGGCCAGTCAATTATATTAAGCAATGCCATCACGGGTGGTACCTGGACCACTGGTAATACATCTCTTGCGACAGCCGATGCACCCACAGGTACGATTACCGGAGTATCGCCCGGTGTCCCGGTCATCACTTATTCCATAGGCGGAAGTTGTACAACCACCACCACAGTAACCGTTAACCTCTCTCCAAATCACGGAGCTATAACAGGGCTTCCCAACTTATGTGTTGGTTATACAATATCATTGAGCGATACTGTCAGTGGTGTATGGGGCATGAGTAATGGTTCTGCGACTATTTCAGGAGGAGTGGTTTCGGGAATATCTCCCGGTATTGATACGGTAAGATATATTGTGAGCAATACTTTATGCAAGGATACAGCGACCCGGGTAATTACCGTTTACGCTGTGCCGGATTCAGGAACCATATCTGG
Organism: Chitinophagales bacterium; assembly: GCA_044448445.1. Taxonomy (GTDB): domain Bacteria; phylum Bacteroidota; class Bacteroidia; order Chitinophagales; family Chitinophagaceae; genus Nemorincola. The sequence goes on along the minus strand of JBIOGX010000026.1, from coordinate 10,689 downwards.
ACTGAATGCGCTATGCGTAGGCCTGACGATCACATTAAGCGATACTGCAGCGGGAGGTGTTTGGAGTTCTGCGATTACCGGAATTGCAACCATTGCTCCCGCAGGAGGCGGGGTTGTTACAGGTGTATCCTCAGGTATAGATACCATTGAATACACGGCCAGCAATCCCGGATGCAGTACCGTAGCAAGCTACACAGTTACTGTTTATGATCCCCCTGTTCCGGGTATAATTAGGGGCGGGCCTGTCAAAGTGTGTGCAGGAGCTGTATTCGCTTTGAGTGATACGAGCGGCGGCGTATGGAGCAGCAGTAATACTGCGGTAGCGGCCATAGACAGCATTACCGGCATTGTGAGCGCAGTTAACCAGGGCGTCACAACGATCTATTATACCATAGGCCCCAACTTAGGGAACTGTTATGGTATAGCCACATTTACACTGACCGTGACCCCGCAGAATACACTTACTATCAACAGCACTGTTTCGCAGGTAACCTGTAATGGAGATAATAATGGCAGTATCTCTGTTATTATGAGTGGGGGCACTCCGCCATTACACTATGTATATCTGTGGTCGAATGGAGATACTACATATTCAATCACAGGTCTTGCCCCCGGCTATGATACACTGCATGTTACAGAGCCTGCCACACTATGCAAAGCTTTAGACATCCTTCAAATAACACAACCTGACTCATTAATCATAACGGCTGTAATAACACAGGATAAATGTAAACAAAGTAACGGTACGATCATTCCAACTGTAACAGGCGGCACAACGCCATACCAATATCACTGGTCTGATAATTCTACAGGCACTACTTTAGAGAATTTGCATGCCGGTACTTATTCGTTGACGGTAACAGATCATAACGATTGTGTACAAACACTTTCTGCTGAAGTAACAGATAATGATTGCATCATAAACGTACATGATGTGATTACTCCTAATGGCGATGGTATTAACGACACATGGATAATAGAGGGTATAGATAACTATGCAACAAGTACAGTGCAGGTTTTTGATAAATGGGGCGATATGGTATATGAAAAGACGAATTACAATAATGACTGGAGCGGCAAGGGTAAGGGTGGAAACTTATTACCTGACGGCACTTATTTTTATGTCGTAAAGTTAAATTCAATAAATTTATTAGGCGGGCAAAATACATTTACCGGTTCTATATTAATAAAACGATAAAACAATATTATGAAAAGACCATTCAAAAGCTCGATCTGTTGTTTTCTTTTACTGGCATTTTTGCAGCGCCAGGAAGCCTATGCACAAAGCGATCAGCATTATACCATGTTCATGTATAACAAGTTGTTGTATAATCCCGGCTATGCAGGCAGCAGGGATGTAATGTCTGCCAATGCGGTGTACCGCGACCAATGGACCGGAATAAACGGCGCCCCTAAGACCATGAACATTTCTTTAGATGGGCCGTTGGGAAATTATATGCAGTCATTCAGGAAAGTGGCAATAGGTGTGAGCATAAATAACGAAAAGCTGGGAGTAGAGAACAATACCAGTTTAAAAGCTTATTACGCTTATCGTATCAAACTAAGCAGTTCGGTTGTTTCATTCGGGCTGGAAGCAGGCGCTGACATGTACAGCGCCAACTACAGCCAGACAAATCCATTCCAGCAAAATGATCCGAATTTAACTAACGATGTTAAAAACGTCATGCTGCCGAACTTTGGCGCCGGCGTTTATTGGTCAGGAGATAATTTTTATGCGGGTTTATCTGTCCCCAATTTTTTACAGAACTACTATGATAAAAAAGAGGTGGATTCCAATACTATTAAGGCGCGGCAGATAAGGACATACTATATCTGCGGCGGGTATGTGTTTCCTTTAAATGAAACATTTAAACTGGAACCACAGGTATTAGTAAGGTATGCTGGTAATGCTACCTATAAACTGCCTGTTAGCAGTGATTTTAACCTGTCTCTTATTGCTTATGACCGTCTTATGTTAGGCTTTACCTACCGCACAGACAAATCAATGGAGGTGATAGTACATGTACAGGCTACTAAAAAGGTCAACATAGGTTATTCTTATGATTATTTAATGTCGGCGCTAAATGGCTATAGTAAAGGCACTCATGAGATAGTTTTAGGCTATGACTTTATTAAGGAAAATTCAAAATATACTACACCACGCTTTATCAGGGCATTTTAATCAAGTCGCAATAAAAAAACAGGTCTATGAAACACCTTCTTACATTGCTTATTTTATTTACTGCCTTGCATGCAGGTAGTGTTCTTGCAAAAGAAAACAAGGACCTCATGAAAGCTAATTATTATTACAACCATTTTGCTTTTCATGAAGCTATACCATTCTACGAAAAAATTGCAAACCAGGTAAATGACCCTGTTATTTACACACAGTTAGGCGATTGCTACCGGCTGACTGGTAACCTTGACAAAGCGGCGGCATGGTATGATAAAGCCGTGAAAATAAAAGGGTGCAATATTGCTGTTATGCTCCGCTACGGGCAAGTATTAATGCAGCTCACGCAATATTCGGAAGCGGAAAAATGGCTCAAAGGGTACCAAAAGAATTATAAAACAGATAGAAGAGTCGCCAATCTTATTTCCGGCTGTAGCTATGCTCAAAAAATACAAAAGGAAATACCATCCGGCGTCACTTCTCTTCCCGGATTTAATACGGATGGGGCAGAGTTTGCACCTGCATTATGGAAAGACCGGTTGGTCTTTACCTCAGATACAGTAATTGACCTTAAAAAGAAGACCGACAACTGGACAGGTAATGCCTACTATAATATCTATAGCGTGTCATGCGATAATAAAGGTAATTGTGGCACTGACATTAGTTTAGTAACAGACGCTAAAAAGTTAAACATAAAGTATCATAACGGGCCCTGTACATTTAGCGCTGATGGGAAACAAATGTATTACACACGCAGCAAGTATAATGATAAATTCTTCAGCCATAAGTCTATTTCAAATAAAGACAGTGTAGTGTTGCTGGAGATCATGATAGCTACCGGGTATGATGAAAAAGATAAAGAATTTAAGGAGATCATTCCTTTCGAGTATAATAGTGACGACTATTCGGTAGCTCATCCTACGGTCAGTACGAATGGGAAGTACCTTGTCTTTTCTTCCAATATGCCGAAAGGGGCCGGTGGCAGTGATCTTTATATCTGTAAAAAGACGGGTACAAAATGGGGCAAGCCTCAAAGTGTAGGGAATATCATTAATACGGAAGGGGAGGAAGTGTTCCCTTACTGGGCGGATGATAATACACTATATTTTTCATCTGACGGGCACGAAGGATTGGGCGGGTTAGATATTTACAGAAGCCACTGGGATGAGAAACTAAATACATTTTCAACTCCTGAAAACGTTGGTATGCCCATCAATTCCTCTTACGACGATATTTCATTAGCGATGTTTGCGGATGGCAGAAGCACTTATTTTTCTTCTAACAGGCCTGCCGTAAAAGGTGGGGATAATATTTATTTCTATAAAAGAGAAAAAGTGTTTTTGCAGGTTAATATAACGGATTCTATGACCCAACAACCACTTACTGATATAAAAATTTCCCTTAACGCTGCAAAGGATAACCGTGAACTTACTATTGATAAAAATACCGGGTTGTTTACCCGCTTGTATCCTGAAATACAATATAGTGTCCAGGCCAGTAAGGCAGGTTACGACCCCAAACAATTATCCATAGCTACCACAAACATTAAAGAAGTGGATACCATTACCTGGAATGTAGCTTTATATTCAAAACCGGTAGTTCATGATACAACGCCGCCACCACCACCTATTCCTTCTTTTACAAAGGTCGTTGGCACACCTGAGGTGAATAAGGTATATGAAATTGGCCATTTTTATTTTGCATTCAACAGTGCGGTATTAAGTGATACGGCTAAATTAGGCTTGGATAGCCTTGCTGAATACCTCGTACATAACCCGAAAATGAGCATACAGGTACGGGCGCACACAGATTGCAGGGGTGGCGATGCTTATAACATGAAACTTTCAAAACAAAGAGCTGCGGCAGTGGCTGGTTATTTAAAGCGCAAAGGTATCGCTCCAAGCCGGCTTGAGTCTGTTGGGCTTGGCAGCAGAAACCCTGTAGTTAAATGCCCGATATGTGAAAAATGTACTGAAGAACAACATTTCCTCAACAGGGTATTGGAATTTAAGATACTGCATCTATAGAGATAGTAAAAAATGTATTTACCCCAAATGAAGGGGGTATAACTTTGCAGCAAAGTAGGGCAGGGTATATTGCTTTATGGCATTCTTTCCTTGTACCGGAAAATGACTTGCCTGCCATTATTCACTTTGGTGGTACATACTACTATTTCATTAATCTGGTTGCAGTATTTATATTCAAATTGAGTACAGTCAGGGTCAGATAATGTGGATTGTATTTTGTTGAGGAAGTTCTTTAGGTATATAGCTTTACCAGGCAGATATATTTTTTCTATAGGGTTTAAGGGCATAACCCTGGAGCATTTTGGAGCTTCGTTCGCATCGCTTTCCGTGAACTTTTTTGTAACCTTAAATTCTGGAAAATACACTGACCGTTCCTTTACTTTACCATTATCTCCATAGATATATGACTCTATGTGTATAATATCTTTATTGTTGTCGTTAAGCCGCACCTCTTTGTATTTCACCATTTTTTTGTCGTAGTAAGATTTGGTATAGAACTCTATTTTGCCATTATAATAGGAACTTTCCGTAACGATCAGGTCTCCGCTCTTTTTGTCTGTTGAATAGTCGTAATTCTTCTTGTAATTCTTATTGGTTATTTTATTGTCTTCATAATAATAGTTCTTACGGTTTTTCTCATCATATTTCCATTCTCGTTGAATGAGCAGGTTTTCGCCTTTGTATTCTTCTGTCTTGATCACTTGCTTTTTCGCATTGAAATAATTGATCGTTTTGTTGAAGGTTTTCTCGTGGAGGGGGAAGTTGACCGAAAGGACAACGGCGCTATCTGGCGATGCCAGAATCTGCGTACTGTCAGCTAAATAGAGTTTGAAGCTATCCTTGAAGCTGTAATTGTAATTGTATTCATGGATTATCATGCCGGTTTTATAGGTGTCCCATCCGGCTTTAAATGTTCCCTGGCCCCATACATTAACAGTCAAAATAAACAATACAAGAGTGAAAATTATTTTTCTCATCGCCAAAAATACCTTTTGTCTGCCATTTATCGCAGATGAGTTTACAAAGTAGATAAGGTAATGAGAATTTGCAATGTTTTTTTTGTAACAAGATGTGGATACTGTTTAATAATGTGCTAATTGAGCAGATTAATAGTATAAAATGTCAGGCATGGATATAAGCTATAGGGTGAAAGTCCTGTACTGATAGCTATCGGTATGCTTTACAGTAGGGAGTATTAGCCAATAGCAAGGGTGTTCTTCGTGAGGGGGGAACCTGTCTGCTCCCTGCCGGTAGGCAGGTCTGAAAGAAGCAGGCAACATGCATTTCAGGCTTTAAGGCCTGACCGGTTTTATAAGCAAGAACATTTTATTCTTACCCACAGTCTTGTGGGTATAAGGTTTTTTTATTTTTAAAATTGCATACTAAACTCCGTATTTTTGAATAACAACCGATAACTTGATTATGCAGCCGATAATAACTGTTCGCCAATTAAATAAGCAATATGGTGAAAAAATTGTATTAAGAGATATTAACCTCGATATTTATCCCGGCCAGATCATTGGGTATATTGGTCCGAACGGGGCAGGTAAATCAACAACGGTAAAGATACTTACGGGTATCATACAGGATTATACCGGCGAGGTAATGGTATTTGGTAAAAATCTTCGCGATAATATACTTGAAGTAAAGTCCAAAGTAGGCTATATACCTGAGTCTGCTGAATTATATGACTTGCTTACTCCCCGTGAATATCTCTCCTTTATCGGGAAACTGTACCATCTGCCCGATGATATTATTGAAGAGCGCTCACGCAAAATGCTTGACTCTTTTAGCCTGCTGGAAAACATGGATCAACGTATGGACAGCTTTTCAAAGGGTATGCGGCAAAAGGTGCTGATAACATCTGGCTTACTGCATAATCCCTCTATTGTTATTATGGATGAACCATTGTCAGGGCTTGACGCAAACGCGGTGATCCTGGTGAAAGAGCTGCTTCAGGCGTTGAAGCAGGAAGGGAAAACAATATTTTACTGTTCGCACATGATGGATGTTGTAGAGAAAGTGTCTGACCGGATAGTGCTTATTAATAACGGAAGCATTATTGCTGATGGCGCTATAGATGAATTAAGGCAAAACAGCGCTGATTCATTGGAACAGATATTCTCACGCCTTACTTCAAGTGGCAACCAGGTACAACAGGCTGATAATATGGCAGCAGCTATGAATGACAGAGTTTGAGTTAAAGGGTTAATAGGTTAAAAGGTTAAAAAGTTAATAGGTGTGCTACTAATCCCCAATCCCCAATTACTAACTAAACATGAACAAACTGTTTCTGAATATGATAATGCTTCCATCGGCTTTATGGCGAGGCCTGGGAGCGGATATTGTGCAGCTTCGTGCCATACTAAATGTGCGGCTTATGCTGGATGACCGCAAACCACTTGGAATAGGCCGCCAGCAAAAGCAAAAGAAAGATCGCAAGTATGGAACGCTGCTGAACATTGTTGTCTTTCTCGTCATGGGGTTCATTTATATGATCCCTATTACTGCAATAGCTGACCGTATATTTTCTTTAACTGTTTTCTTCTCTTGTTTATTGATGGTAATGACACTGATGCTCATTACAGACTTCTCAAACGTGCTTTTTGACGTACGCGACAAGTATATTCTGTTTCCCCGCCCGGTCAATGACCGTACCCTTGTACTTGCAAGGACATTGCATGTATTCATTTACCTGTTTCGCATCATCCTGCCTATGTCGCTGCCGGGCTGGGTTATATTAGGTTATCTTGATGGTTGGAAGTCAGCGGTTCTTTTCCCTTTGCCATTAATACTGATGGTGGTTATGGTGTTGTTTATTGTAAACAGCGTTTATCTGTTGGTATTAAGATTGGCAAAACCGGAAAAGTTTAAAGATGTGATCAATTACTTCCAGGTTATTACTTCCATAATATTTTTTGCAAGCGTTTATTTATTACCCCGTTTATTTGACAGTGAGCATCCACATGATTTCAATATCACAGGTTATCCCTGGCTGAGGTATCTCCCTTCTTATTGGCTGGCTGCATGCTGGTCATGGATCGGGTATCCGGTAAACCTTGCCGGAACAGCATTGTTCAGTGCATTGGCTGTTGTTTGCCCATTGTTATGTATGTACATGCTTGTTAAATGGCTGACGCCACAGTTTTCGCGCAGGATAAGCGGTATTGATACCGTAGATGCCGGGGAGTACAAACCTTCTAAAGGTGTAAAACAAATTCCATCAGGGCGGTTTTATCAAAAACTGGCTTATGCTTTCAACCGCAGTGATGATGCAAAAGCAGGGTTTATGATTGCATGGCTGCAAACATCGCGCAGCCGGTCTTTTCGCATGCGTGTGTTGCCTACATTCGCTTATATACCGGTTTACTTTTTTTACATGTTAACGCAAAATCACACTTCATTCAGCAATGCAATAAATCATTTGGGAGATCATCCGAAGCATCTTTTGCTGTTATACATGTCGTCATTTGTAATGATATCGGCACTGAACTATCTTACTATGTCTGACCAGTATAAGGCTGCATGGGTCTATTATTCAACCCCGGTGGAAATACCAGGCAGAATAATGATAGGCGCGTTCAAAGCTTTATGGGTAAAATATTTCCTTCCATTTTTCATCGCGCTTTCTGTTTTTATCCTTTATGTATGGGGTTTGTCCGCCATAATGGATGTGCTGCTCGCTATGGTCAATGTTACTTTATTCGTTTCCTGTATAGCGCGGGTCAGTTACAGGCATTTGCCATTCTCTATAATGGAGCAGATGAAACAGGGAGGCAGCCGTATTCTCAAGTCCTTTATAGTAATGATAATACCTGCGCTGCTTGGGGTTAGCCATTATTTTTCATTGCATTTATTGTGGCTGAAAATGATATTCCTTGTATTATCGGCTCTATTATTATGGCTGGTATGGGATAGTTATGCCAACACAAGCTGGAGTAATATGCTGAAAAGCGCGGATGAATAAAAAAGATGTACTCAATTGTTTATTTTTAGGTCTTATACCGATTCTGCTATGATTAGAAATAGTTTTGTTGCATTGCTTATAATGGTCGCGTTTGGGGCATGCAAGAATGTCAATACAGGTAAAAATGCGAAGGAAAACACTGTAGCCCCGGTTATTGTGAAAGATGAACATACTTTGTCTAATGCTGACAGTATTGAAATGCAGCATTTGGACCTCTCTATAAAAGTAGATATGGACAAAAAGCAGATCGCCGGCAGTGCATTGTGGACAATAAATAATAAGAACAATGTCAAAGAACTAAAACTGGATACCTACGATCTTACAATAGACAGTGTTTTGGTTGACGGGAAAAGAGTCCAATACAGGCTTGATCCGCAAATAAAATTCCTCGGCAGCGCATTGCATATACCTGTCAATGGCGGCAGCAGGTCAGTCAAGGTCAGTTATAAGACAGGGGCTGACGCCCGCGCCCTGCAATGGCTTGATCCTCAACAGACCCACGATAAAAAATACCCCTTCCTATATACACAGTCAGAGTCTATCTACGCCCGTTCATGGATACCTTGTGCCGATGGTCCGGGAATACGGTTTACTTACACGGCACGTGTTACTGTGCCAAAAGGTTTAATGGCGCTGATGAGCGCGACAAACCCGGAAGCAATGAATGACAGCGGTATCTATAATTTCCAGATGACGACACCGATACCTGCGTACCTGATGGCTTTGGGGGTAGGTGATATCGTTTTTAAAAGCATTGACGGGCGCACGGGAGTATATGCCGAACGAGGCATGATAGACAAAGCCGCTTATGAATTTGTTGACGTAGGCAAAATGGTAAATACAGCCGAACAATTATATGGCCCTTACCGTTGGGGCAGGTATGATGTGCTGGTGCTGCCACCCGGTTTCCCCATAGGTGGTATGGAAAACCCGAGGCTTACCTTCTGTACGCCAACCATCATTGCCGGCGACCGCTCCCTCGTAAGCCTGATTGCTCATGAACTGGCGCATAGCTGGAGTGGTAACCTGGTTACTAATGCCACCTGGAACGACTTCTGGCTCAATGAAGGGTTTACTAATTACATTGAGCGGCGTATCACAGAACAGATGCTGGGTAAAAGCTATGCGGATATGCTGTGGGAACTGGGATACCAGGACTTTGCAGATAATGTAAATGAACTCGGCGCTCAAAGTAAGGATACCTGGCTAAAGCTGGATCTTAAAGGCCGCGACCCTGATGACGGGCTTACAGATATACCTTATGAAAAAGGCTCCCATTTTTTAAAGCTCATAGAGAATACGGTAGGTCGGGAAAAATTCGACAAGTTCCTGGTGAAATATTTTAATGAGCATGCTTTTAAATCAATGACTACTGAGGCGTTCCTTGCGTACCTCGATACAACCCTTTTAAAAAATGATAGTGTAACAACAAAAAAATTAGATATTCAGGCGTGGGTCTATGGACCCGGCATACCTGCCAACTGCCCACGGGCCGGCATGGAGCGCTTTAATAAGGTTGACACTGAACGTAATAAATTTTTAAGTGGTACAGCGCCATCCGGGTTAGCGACTAAAGAATGGACCACGCATGAGTGGCTTCATTTCCTGCGCAAAATGCCCCCGGCATTATCTGTAGTTCAAATGAAGAAGTTAGACGGCGCTTTTCATCTGACCAATTCTGAAAACAGCGAAATAGCTGATCTGTGGTTCATCATATCCGTAAGAGCCAACTATACTATTGCGTTTCCGCCGATGGAAAAATTCCTGAGCAGTGTAGGCCGGCGTAAGTTCATTGAGCCATTGTATGGCGAAATGATGAAGACTCCTAAGGGCGCTGATATGGCCAAACACCTTTATGAAAAATACAGGAAGAATTATCATCCCCTCGCGCAGGAAAGCCTTGATAAAATAGTGTTGAAGAAGGGATAGGGATTGGGGAATTTGGAATTTGGAATTTGGATTGGGATTGGGATTAGGTACTGTTTGTTAAGGGCTGTTGGGCCAGTTTATAATAGAGGTAGCTTCCATACACCAAAGTAGCCGTGTACCATAGCGCTATTATCTTTGAAGCGTAGATGATCTTGTAGTGTACTACAGGTAAATATCCATCGGGGTAAGAGAAAGATTTATCTAAACTAAGGTAATAGGGTATGGATGCAAGGATGAACAATTTATAATTTTTAGAAGCAACTCCGTAAAAGAAAAAGAAAATAATGATAGGGTGGGAATAGCGTTCATGCATCTGGGCATTGAAGTAAAAGAAATACAGGCATGACAGCCCGGTTGATAAGAACAGCGCCTGGTAGGTCGTGTCATCAAAAGGCAGTTTATGTTTTCTGAGTGTCCATAATCTTTTCATTAGTGGCGCTAAAACAGCAAATAAGGCAATGCTATACATGATAAGCCCAATGGTTTTGTAGGAAAATATAAAATACACATCGTTGCTTTTAGTGAAATAAGGATTCCCGCTGATGATAAGATACCAGATATTAAAAGCGCTGAGAGAGAGGTTGTTGTAACGG
>JBIOGX010000025.1:0-14006 GCA_044448445.1 Chitinophagales bacterium | reverse complement strand
TGTTCATGACGCCTTATATACGTATCCTGCCCATGCACCTTACTATATTGATACCCGCTTTTTTTCACGTTAGCAACCTTGGCGTATTCCTGATACTAAAATCAATTGCAGATGTGCTCATGTATATAGTTACCAAACCCGGAGGTACATCTGGCGATGTTGATAAAGCGCTGCTTGCTCTAAAGCAAACTTCATGAACTCACAAGGGGCAACATTTCACCATTTTCATATTTCCCCATTTTCTCATTTTCACATTATTACCCCAGCATCAGGAATACTGCCGGCGTTTTTCCCAGTACAGGAACCTGTTTCTTCCACTCTGCAACACTTTTGGTTTTGATGAATGCATCTGTTCCCGTAATATTTTGGGCTATACATATACGTGTTCCCGGATGGCAGTGTTTCAGCAGGTCTGCTAGCAGTTGATCGTTGCGATAGGGCGTTTCTATAAATAATTGGGTCTGCTTTTCTTTTACGGATAGTGATTCCAGTTCTTTGATACGTTTGGTACGCATTGGGTCTTTTACAGGCAGGTAACCAACAAAGCAAAAACTTTGCCCGTTCAGGCCGGAAGCCATAAGCGCCAGTATCAGCGAATTAGGCCCCACCAGCGGCATTACGCTTGCTCCTATGCTGTGCGCTATAGCCACCAGGTCAGCCCCGGGGTCTGCTATGCCCGGACATCCCGCTTCACTCATCAGCCCTACGTCATGGCCGTCTTTCAGCCAGGTACGGAGTAGTGCGGTATCCGGTCCGGTATGCTTGTCTATTTCTGAAAAGTACAGGCTGTCAATAATAAGGGTAGGGTGCAGTAAACGCAGGAACCTGCGCGCGGTACGTGTATGCTCTGCAAAGTAATGCGTGATATGCGCGGTATGCTGTGCTACCTCTTGCGACAGCGTTTGCAATGCGCCATCAGCTATTGGAATCGGTATGAGGTATAGCGTGCCTGTATTAGCCATTTGACAGGCAAATTACATCAAATGACCAATAACAAATAATAAAAGTAATAGAGCAACCTCAAGAAGAATGTGCTAATTCTCAGGGTGTATGACAAAATGAAATTGCCCCGGCCTTTAGGTCAATGTCATTTAGTTAAGGAAGTCCGAAGGACTGGAATGTGAATAGCCGCCGGTGAAACCGGCGGAAAAAGACGTAAACATCAACCCCAAAGTGGGTTGAATGTGTGCTTGGAAATATGGTAATCGCTTAACTAAATGACATTGGCCTTTAGGTCGGGGTGCAGATATGGATATACACTGGCTTTAGCCGAAATGAAAAATGAGTGCAATTTTAATGTCTAACTGGTATTACTTTTGGTATTTTATGAAACTGCCTGAATCATTTTATATCCGTAAGGATGTAGTAAAGATAGCCCGTGAACTGCTCGGCAAAGTGCTGGTTACCGAATTTGATGGTATTCATACTGCCGGTATGATCGTGGAAACAGAGGCCTATTCCGGTGTGTCTGACAAGGCGTCCCATGCCTTTGGTGGCAGGCGCACCGCTCGTACGGAGGTAATGTACATGCACGGCGGAGCGGCTTATGTGTATCTGTGCTATGGTATCCATCACCTGTTTAATATAGTGACCAATATAAAGGATATACCTCATGCCATACTGATCCGTGCTATAGAGCCATTAGAAGGTATTGACGCTATGCTCGCCCGCCGTGGCAAGGCAAAGTTGCAACCGTCTCTTACAGCCGGGCCGGGAGCCATGAGCATGGCCCTTGGCCTCAGCACAAGGCATACGGGCAGATCATTGCACCGTAACGACATATATATTGAAGACAGGGGCATCAGGATACCACGTAAAGACATTATGGCTGCTACAAGGGTTGGTGTAGCTTATGCCATGGATGATGCTTTGCGCCAATACCGTTTCTATATTCGGGGAAATCCTTACGTCAGCAAAGGAAAAGGATTGTAACATACCACTCACTCAACTTTACCCTCTCCTTTGGAGAGGGTCAGGGTGAGGCTTTTTTAATATAGCTTAGGGCAAGACCAGCTATATTGTGGATTTCTTTCGTGCTTATTGATGCGGCCGAAGTAGATAAGCGATATTTCATAAGCGCCTAAGCCTGTTGTGGCAGGTGTAAAGCTTGATATGTTTACATCATAACTTACCCCTAAACGCATTTTAGACCATTCAATACCAATATAGGGAGATACGGCATCTCCATAACGATACCAGCCGCCGAGATAGAAAATGGTGTTTTTCTGGTAATCCATATCGTGACCGGGATTAAGGATAAAACCTACTGCCGTTCCTATCAGCACTTCAGTGGCTGCAGCCTGGCTTTGAAAAAGAGCGCTTGCATATAATACAGTATGTTCATTCATGTCAAAAGCGCCGCCTAAGTAGCCGGTCTGTCGTGCATGTATCTGGTTATTATAGTCTTTCATAAAATTCTCTACGGGCTGTGTAAGGTGGTAATAAGAATAGCCAAGATAAACGGTAACATGATCGGTTACCTTGCCTGAATACATAAGGCCGGCATTAACATCCATATAGCTGATGGCGGCGTTGTGATATACGTCGAGTGTAGGATAGGCAATAGTACCTGTCCCTTTGTCGAACATGTCTTCAAATGTCAACTTTGCAAAATCAATGCTCTTTTGTACATAATTCGCCTGCAGGCCCATAGATATGTGCTGCTGCCTGTCGTAACCAAAAGCCTTATGATAAGCCAATGAAAGCCCGAAAGTTGTATTGGTCAGCCCGCCTGTTCCAGCTTTGTCATATAGCCCTAATAAACCTATGCCCATGGCGTCACCCTGTGGTAATTTGCCTTTCAGCATCGCCATGTCGTAAGAAAAAGTTCCTGTTATATATGGGTTAGGAGAAACACTTGCCCATTGTGAACGGTAATTGGCTGAGAAACGGAGGTCATCAGATACAAGGCCGGTCATTGCAGGATTTAAAGTAAGGGGTGATGTGAAATACTGAGTAAAGTGCACATCCTGCCCATTTACAGAACCCACCAAAACCAATGCTGCACCTATTCCGAGTAATAATTTTTTCATCTTTTAGCCTTTTTAAAAGAAATAGTGAAAAATTCCGACAGCAATTTAGGCGAAATATTCCTTCTATACAAGACATTAGCAAAGAATATTTTGGTTGGGTCTCAAATAGCTTGTCAGGTATAAATAAACCGTTAAAAACGTGGCACAGATTATCTACACTAATTTATTTATCTTTGACAAATATGGATATATCACATCTCCTGTTATATATATTGGGGTGTATTTTACTGATCGGTTTTTTTGCCGGAACAGAGATCGCTTTTATATCGGCCAATAAATTGAATATTGAACTGCGGAAAAAGCAGGGAAAATTCTCCGGGCAGATACTTGCCCGTTTTATGGAAAATCCCTCTGAATTTATAGGGACCAGTCTGGTAGGCGTGAATGTATTGTTAGTCGTATATGGATTGTTGGTGGCAAATGTTACCACTAAGATATTGAATCTATACAACTTTGTTCCATCCGAATTTCCTAAGCTGATAATAGACACTTTATTAGCCACATTTGTGATATTGATATTTGCAGAGTTCCTGCCAAAGGCCGTTTTTCGGGCAAAGGCGGAGGCGGTGCTTACATTCTTCAGTTTCCCAATGCTGGTTATGTACTATATCTTTTACCCGATGGCGAAGGTATTTGTTTCCATCTCTGAATTTATACTGAAGTATTTGTTCAATGTGCGTATAAGGGAGAATAAGCAGGTATTTAACCGTGTGGACCTCGAACTGCTCGTGAAGCAGAATATGCACGGGCATGAGAACGAAAACAGCGAAGTAAACGCGGAACTTTTTGAGAATGCCTTGTACCTCGTAAATGTACGCATTCGTAAGTGTATGGTGCCGCGCAACGAGATAGAAGCGGTTGACATAACCATATCTTTAGAAGATGCACGGCAGAAGTTTATAGAAACCAAATTGTCGAAGATAATTGTGTACGATGATAATATAGATAATATAGTAGGCTATATACACCATTTAGATCTCAACCGTCGCCCGGCTTCGCTAAAGGAAATACTGCATACAATAACTCCTGTACCGGAGGCTATGAGCGCCGTTGACCTGATGAACCGTTTTACCAAAGAACGCAAAAGCATAGCTTGGGTGATAGATGAGTTTGGCGGTACCGCCGGCATCGTTACGATGGAAGATGTACTCGAAGAAATATTTGGCGACATAAATGATGAGTATGACGTGCAGGAGTACGTGGAAAAGCAGATTTCAGAGAATGAATACATTTTCTCCGGCAGGTTGGAACTGGATTACCTGAACCAGAAATACGGTTTCAGCTTTCCTACGGATAAGTCAGAAACATTGTCCGGCTATATTATCACTGAGCATGAAACCATACCTAAAATAAAAGAGCGCATTATACTCGGCAAATACGAATTTGACGTGCTGCTGGTAACTGACACAAGGATAGAAACGGTAAAGATGAAATTACTGAAGTAGGTTTTTGGGAACATGTCTGCCGGTAGGCAGGTTGTCATTTGGAATTTTAATTTTTCATTTTTCATTTTTTATGGTACAACGCCCGTTCAACCTCAGCAAATGGATAGAAGATCACCGCCATTTGCTAAAGCCGCCCGTAGGCAATCAAAGCGTATATAAAGACGCCGGCGACTTTATTGTAATGGTGGTAGGCGGCCCCAACAGCCGCAAGGACTTTCACTTCAATGAAGGGGAAGAGCTTTTTTACCAGTTACAGGGGGATATAGTGGTGCGTATTCAGGAAGATGGTAAAATTGTTGATATACCCATAAAGCAGGGCGATATGTTCCTGTTGCCCGGCAGAACGCCCCATTCGCCGCAACGTGGCGCTGACACTGTTGGCCTGGTGATAGAAATAAAACGCAAGACCGAAGAACTCGATGGCTTTATGTGGTTTTGCGAAAACTGTGGTAATAAACTATACGAAGAGTTCGTTAATGTGACCGACATAGTAGCCCAGTTGCCCCCGCTGATGAATCGTTTCTACTCAGACACAGATAAACGTACCTGCAAAAAGTGCGGCGCTGTCATGCAACCACCTGTTTTAGGTTAACAAGTTAATAAATTACGATACCTCCCTCTCCTTTAGAGAGGGCCGGAGTGAGGCAAAAAAATAAAGAAGGCACAAATAACTTATGCACCTTCTTTAATCACACACAACTGTTTTCATAGTGATAGGTAAATGCTTTATACAATACTAAACAATAAAAAAAGCGTGCCAATAAATACAGGCATCTGTGCGTCTTGCAACATGCCTCGCAATATTCTGTGGTTGAAATAACTTTTGTGGAAAAATATACACAGGCGCCATTTTACTCAAACCGGTTTATCAGCTTTACAGGTAATTGAGTCATTGAGCTATTGAGTCATTGAGCTATTGAGCCATTATTTCTTCATTCCCGGGTATTTCATCTTCAGGCTCTTGAGTGTCTTTTGCAGGGTGCCGGCTACCACGTACGATTTATACCAGTTATGATCGGCAGGAACAATGTGCCACGGAATATTGTTACAATGTTGAAAAACATCTTCATAACACTTCATGTAACTGTCCCATAGCTTTGATTCATTGAAATCTGTTTCGTTATACTTCCACATTTTCTGCGGGTCCTGGAGTCGTTCATCAAGGCGATTCAATTGCTCCTTGTGCGAAATGTGGAGATAGAATTTAAGAATTTGGGTATTGTTGTGTTCGGTGAGCAGGCGTTCAAAATCATTAATGGCTTTCATCCGCTTTTTAGCAGTTTTATCGTCAGTCAGGCCATGCACGCGGGCTACAAGCACATCCTCGTAGTGCGACCTGTTGAAGATGTGTATCATGCCTTTTGCGGGTGCGTGCTGATGAATGCGCCATAAAAAATCATGAGATAGTTCTTCTGCCGTAGGCTCTTTATACGACGCTACATTTACACCCTGTGGGTTCATGCTGGTGAATACATCGCGGGTAAGGCCGTCTTTACCGCTCGCATCCATGCCTTGTATCACTATCAGTATGCTATGTTTACCTTCGGCATACAGGAGGTTCTGGAGCTTGTCGAGGTCTTTGAGCATGTTGTCGAACTCTTTTTTTACTGCATCCTTGTTCAGGTGATACGGTGGATTAGTATCAATGTCTTTAAGCTTAATCTTTTTCATAAAAAATAGTTTTACGACATTATCAGGGGAATTTTTTTTTACTTTTAATTTTTTACTTTTTATTTTTAATTGTGCATCATTCGGCGGTAAGCCTTTATAAAGATAGCGCCCAGGTTTTTATAGGGCGGCACATAATCATTAAATTTTTCCTTCAGTTCCGGCTTGTTTACGAAGTATTCATCAAGTTCGCGCCATATAGCGATCCAGTTGACGTCTGATCCTTCCAGCAGCCGTGCATTAAGGGCTTTGATGATGGGTTCATTGACCCAGGTAGCGCCCACCTGCTTGGATGATATGATATGAGCGTCCGGCGCATGATCAAGTACGATGGCAAGGTTGTGATATCCGCCGCAGGAGCCAAGGATCACTATTTTCACTTCTTTATTCAGTTTCGACAGGGTAACCGGCAGGTGGTAGCTATGCCCTCGGTGTATCATGATGGTAGGGTGGATACCGCTGTCATTGAGATATTTGATAAGTTTGTCCTGGGCGTCTTCATCGTCTGGTTCTTTCAGTGGCAGGTTGGCATAGATTACGACCTTCTTTCCCTTCACGGAAGATATTACCGTCCACAGTTTATTGGTTGTATCTATGTGCCAGTTCTTATCTTTTTTAAACTCTATCAGGTAACTTTCATAAGAGTTCTGTCCATCCTCATCGCCATAGAAGAACACCTGTTGATAAACAATGCCGGAGTCGTTGATAAGGTCTTTATAACGCACCTTATTGATAGGCGGTAAGCGCAGCCGGGATGAGGCTACTGCCGCTCCCGTATCACTGCCGGATATTTTGTTGCCCTCAAACAGCATGGCCAGCAGGCTGTAAACGATCATCCCTTTCTTGCTTCTTTCTTTATAAGAGAGCTCATAGTTTTCTTTAACCTTTTTTTGCAGGAAAGCGGATAACGTTGAGTCCCGGATACTGCCGAATGCATCGGCAACATCCACGGCGTCTTCGAGGTCGTCTTCTTTCCCTTTTTGCAGCCCGCCAATGAAACTCGCCATCAGCGTTGTTTTGGTGGTGTCATCAATAGTGCCTAAAAAGTCGGACAAAGTATTATAGCCCGCGCACATGCGGATAAAGGTGCGGAAGTGGTCGTAATGCAGGCTATCGAGCAACTGGTCGCCTTTTATCGGTTTCATACGCTCCATCATCCTTTTGAATGTGCCGAGGAAGCTGCTGGTATATATCTCGTCCTGGCCATATACCATGATAAAGTATAAAGACTTTGCCGAAAGGCTGTCTAAACACCTGAAACGTACTTCCTCTTTTGACTCGTGCAGATCATTCATTTCGCGCACAAAATATTTCAGCGCGCGATACGAAAGCTCCTGCGTATAAATGCGCCTTGCTATTGAATCATTTTCCAGCTTCAGCCTTACGAGATTTTCGAAATAGAGGTCCGGATGTTCTGCAATGGTATCCAGTTCCACTATTGTTTTACGCCTGTAATAAACATCGCTGAGAAATGGAAGCGCTTTCAGCGGAGATTTGGAATGCATTGCGATCTTTACTATGGCTTGCACTAACTCATCCTGGGTGTTATATACCGGGTTCCTCAACAGCCTGTCGGTTGACGAAGCATAATTGAAGACCAGGTCAGGTTTGAGGCGGGCGACAACCTTAATAATACTACCCGCGAAGGTATCACTGGAATATTCCTGCAGGCGTTTTATCATCATTAAAGGGTCGGCCTTGCCCATCTCTGTGTATATATAGGCGCGCGCTTCAGGCTGGTTGTCAAACAACACTTTGCCATTATCCAGCGTATATATATTGGTATTGGTCCGCACAAATGCCAGCATTTTATTTTCATTCAGCGCTATGAGCATATCGTGCATATTAGCCACCAGGTTCTTATAAAATTCCGGGCCCGGTTTGGGGTCGCTGCTATATTGGCGCATCATCTCCCACATCGCTCTCAGGTAGCGGATTCGTTGCTGGTTATCCATTACCGGCTCACGGCCATTGGCAGGCATATTCTCTATCATTACCTGTATATGGTCCACATCTTTCAGCAATGCTTTAGTAAGAATAGCTGTAAGCGCGGAGTCATTACCATAGCTGATAATGCTGTCCGCTTTGCCGTCTGCGAGGTCATCCTGTTGTTGTTCTTTGTCTATTTTGTCATGAAACAACTGGCGCCCCATAGGAATAGGGTGGAGTGGTGTATCAATGAGGTAGGGGTTTGGTTTGGTAGTGTCTTTTTTCTTGTAAGGATTTACATGCGGTGGCGGCGGCGGATGAGGCACACGCGTTGGTACACGATTTTGAGCATACGAAGTGCCGGGACAAACCAATAAAAAGGAAAAAGCAGTAAATATTATTAAAACAATATTTCTCATAAATAAACCTCTGTTCCGGTTGCACGGAAAGGGTAAAAATTTTAGTCAAATATAGTTATATAACAACGAAAAAGTACCGGGGGTATTGCATCGGTACTTTTTTGAGCTTTTTAAGCGTTTTTTTAACAAGTAATTACATCTTCACAAACTTCCTTGTCATGGTGCCATTATCTCCTTTCATCGTTACATAGTACAGCCCAGGAGGAAGCATTTTTACATTCACTTTTGTCAGGGTTTTAGTCAGTACCTGCTGTATCAATACCTGCCCTACATTGTTGGTAATGGTAAATGAATTATAAGCGCCTTCATCCATTTTTATGGTTAGCTCATCTGTAGCGGGGTTGGGGTATATCTCTGCTTTATGCGTGTTGTTTATAACAGGAATAACTTCGGGGTAACAGCCCTTGATATTCTCTACAGTATTGGTCATTACCACATCATTATCATCAAAATAAATTCCTGCCTGGCTGAAGATGGTACTGCCATCTGCAAGGCCGGGTAAGGTATTAACAGTAAAAATTACTGTGCCATTACATTGATTATGATAAGAGCTATCTAAGAGATTTATATTCGGAAAGTCAAATTTTACGATGTTGTATATACTATCCTTGTATAGAGCGACATTCATTTCAGCAGATTCAGCTAATATTTTAAGGCTGCTCATGTCTAAATTATCTGATAAGGTATCCATCACATGAATATTAAAGGCTGTATCATTACCGGTATTCTCAAAATTTATTGTGTATTGTAATAGGGTATCAACAGGGAAGCAGCCAGAAGGGGTTACTTCCAAATAATTAGGGTCATAACTTGCTTTGACAGTGTCCACCCTTGTATTGGTATTATTGCCGGGATTAACATCTCCAATTGTAGGTGTAACAGAAAAAAAGTTGTGAACTGTATCGCCAATAGGTAAATATGGGACTGAATGGTCAAGAGAGGCTTGAATATATGGTGGAGCAGTAGCCGCAGATACATTGTTCAATTGCCATGTTATTGTATTGCCTGTTACGGAAGAAGGTGCCGGATTACTGCTTGTAAATTGATATTTCGGACTAATATTCATAGTCAATATTGCATTTTCAGGTATGCAATAACTATTGTTAACAAGAACGTTTATTCCTGACATGTGCCTGCCACAAATAACAGTAGGATAAACTACAAGATCATAATCCGTCATTGAAGAGCAACTAAGAGTAAGCCCAAAATATTTTATCGGGTAATTATTAATTGAAGATATAGTATCATACAAAATGCCGGATGCAGGGCAGGATGCGTAAAAGGCAGGGCTTAAAACCCTGAATGAATAAACAGTGCCAACAGTACCATAGGCTTTGTAATAAAGGCCGCTTGCAACTGGTAGTGTATCAATAGCAATACCGTTGGTGTCTATCTCTACATAAACTGTTTGAGTACTGAAAGGTTCCCAGGCATCTTTGATACAATTTCCGTTTGCATCAATATAAAACGCTATATGCAACATATTGCAACGTAGATATACGTAGATGAATTTAACAGAGTCCTGCGGGATGTTATTCCAATAAACGATCTGTTTAATTGTATAAGTACCGGATACAGCATAGTTATGGTTATGAGCTGTATAAGAATAACCGGTAGCCGGAGTAAAAGAAATAGAATCTTTGGTGCCATCTCCATAGTATGTTTTTAAGCACAGAAATGGAGAAGTGCCATTGACTTTTACATAAAATTGAGTACCTGGTCCCGGACAAGGAGACCCAGAAGTATTACCGACAGTGTCAGTAACAACAAGGTAATGATACAAGACATAAACACCGCCGGAATATGCAAACAAACCGCTGGCAGTACATGTAACAACACATCTGTAATAATAGACTCCGGTAGGCGTAAATGTATAAGGCACTGATACAGCTCCCGTCATATTAGTCCAGGTGAGGCTATCAGGCGAGCTTTGCCATTGAAATGCCATCCCGGGTAAGTTGGTAAAACCTGTAAGATTTAATGTAAGTATACACCCACTACAGTAGGTGGTGCTTGCTGTGGCAAAACCCGCAACAGGGGTGCCGCTACAGCAGGGAATATAAATTATTTTTACTCCAGCAGTTGCAGCAGTTAAACCGCTTCCGCAACAGGAATCCTTACAGCGGAAATAAGTTGTGCTTGAAATTCCTGAAACCGTATAGCTGACGGTTGTAGCTCCTGTAATATTGCTCCATGTAAGACTATCAGGAGAAGATTGCCATTGAAAATCCGTACTGCCTGTATAGCCGGTATTAGTTAATGTAAATGGAGAAATAGCACATGAAGATGTATCTGTAGTATTAACAATGCCTGGTATGGGTGTGCCGGTACAAGTAGGTGGATAAACAATTGTATATAGTGTATCAGGATTGCCGAAGCCGGGAGCGGGAGTAAGTATAACAGCATAAGTAGTTGGAGATGATGGAGCAGAGATAACAGTGGTCTCAGTTGTGCCGTATGATGTTGTAAAAGTAGCTGAGTCATACCACGCATAGGATGCAAAACCTGCAGGAGCGGTCATTTGCACTGTGGAAGAACAACCTGCAACTGTGCTGATAGCGAAAAGCCCACAGGTCATATCCACATACCCATAACCAAAATGTCCCCCAAGCCCGCAATCGCCGGCTGAAAAACTAATAATTATCGTTGATCCGTTATATCCGGTTAAATTAACTGTTTGCGTGGTCCATGGCTTACATGTTGTTCCGAAGCCACTACTTGTATAAGTTCCGGGAGTGCCTGTAGTAGAAGATGAATTGACAATTACAGCGCCTGTAGCAGAATCAATTGCTTTAATTTCAAACCTGGCTTCATCGGCTAACGCATGGCCGGCTAACTGTAAGACATATGCATACCGGTAAACAAGGCTGTAGTTACTTACTGTCGCGGGCACATGAACATAGTAGGTTGCTTTTTCCGCCAGGTAAAGTGTAGCATTGCTCCCAAGCCGAAGAGAATAAACGCCGGCGCCAACAACGGGAAATGAGCAGCAGGCATCAAGGCCGGTACCCGATGTGAGCGTAAACCTGCTGCCTGGTGGGGTATAAACGGTTGGTGTTGTTATTGGGCAACATGTTCCAATATTGTAGATCCAATTAGAGTAATTCCCTAATTCAAAATCCATATTTGGCTGACATGATAATGTCTGTCCATTGGCTGAAATAAAAAAGCCACCAACAAAAACTGCAAGCAAAAGGGTAAACTTTTTCATAAGGGTATTTTTGGTTTAAGATTTTTATAGGCTGTACTAATATAAAAGTACACACAGTTTGTATATATATCGTATAATATTTGTGTTTTTCCGTGAAAAATATATTTATACATGGTTCTTATTAACCAAAAGCTAATCAACATAATATATCTCATATATTCAGACAACCGTCCAATAGGTGGATTTTAATCACGAAAATCAAGATTAACTTTATAAAAAAATTCCCATGCTCCTCCACATTCATCCTGTTGATCCGCAACCACGCCTGATAAAGCAGGTGGTGGAATGTCTGCTGGATGGTGGCGTCATCATTTATCCTACGGATACGATTTATGGTATAGGCTGTAATATTTTTAATGCGGATGCTATAAGCCGTATAGCCCGTATTAAGAATGTGGATGTGAAAAAATCGCAATTCTCTTTTATCTGCGCAGACCTGAGCCACCTGAGCGATTATACCAAGAGTGTCGATACGCCTGTGTTCCGGCTGCTGAAGGCTGCACTGCCTGGGCCCTACACCTTCATACTCGAAGCGAGCAGGCAGGTGCCGAAACAACTGAAAACAAAGAAGGACACGGTGGGCATACGCGTACCTGACAACAAGATATGCCACTGCATCGTAAAGGAACTGGGCCATCCGCTGATGAGCGCGTCACTGCCTATGGATGGAGACGTGGAGTACTTTACTGATCCTGAAGTGATGGAGGAGCGGTTCGGCAAAGTGGTGGATATAGTGATAGATGGCGGCCCCGGGCATGTGCTGGCTTCTACGGTTATAGACTGTACGGGCGGCGTACCTGTGTTAATTAGAGAGGGTGCAGGGAAATTTGAGAGCGGAGAGCGATAGAGTGGGGCGCCGTTGAGCGTGCGATAGAGTGATAAGCGGTAGCGTTTTTAACCGCAGAGGTCACGGAGTTTCATAATATCTCTTAACACAGAATCTACGAATTTCCGTTCTGGAAATAAGCCGCTATGCGGGCTGTACAAGATTTGACAACTTTTAAAAAGTTGTCAAATCTACCCCGAAATGTGGGTTTTCAAAATGTGTCAATTTGTTGACACTTTTTTCGCCCTTAGTGCCTTTGCGCCTGCATGAAACTCACAATAATGATTATTTTAGCGCACTAAAACAAGAGAATGAAGCATGCATATATATTCCCGGGGCAGGGCGCCCAGTTTCCGGGAATGGGGAAGAACCTTTACGAACAAAGTTCTCTTGCGAGGGAATATTTTGAACAGGCCAATGAAATATTAGGTTTCCGTATTACTGATATTATGTTTAACGGAACTGAAGCTGAGCTAAAGCAGACCAATGTTACGCAACCGGCTATCTTTCTTCACTCGGTAATATTATTTGAAACTACTCCCGGCTTGCTGCCCCGGATGGTTGCGGGACATTCGCTGGGTGAGTTCTCCGCACTGATTGCAAACAAAGCGCTTTCGTTTGAAGATGGCCTGCGGCTTGTAGTCAGGCGCGCCGCTGCCATGCAGCGCGCCTGCGAAATAAACCCATCCACCATGGCTGCGGTGCTGGGATTGGAAGATGCTATAGTGGAAGGGATATGCAGTACATTCAAAGACGAAGTGGTAGTAGCGGCCAACTATAATTGTCCCGGTCAATTAGTGATCAGTGGCAGCAATGAGGGTGTTAGGCAGGCCTGCGAAAAACTAAAGGCTGCAGGAGCAAAGCGTGCACTGATATTGCCGGTTGGCGGCGCTTTTCACTCGCCGCTTATGGAGCCTGCCCGCGAAGAATTGGAAGATGCGATAGCCAATGCTCATTTTAATAATCCAACCTGCCCGGTATATCAGAATGTGGACGCGCATCCATATATAGAGCCGGCAAGAATTAAGCAAAACCTTATCAACCAACTCACTTCACCGGTAAGATGGACACAAACGGTTCAAAAAATGGCGGAGAACGGCGCCACTCATTTTACTGAAGTCGGGCCGGGCAATGTATTGCAGGGGTTGGTGAAGAAGATTGTAAAAGAGGTGGTTGTGGATGGAATTAGTTGATTTGGTTAATAGGTTAATTGGCAATGTCATTAACTTAAGAAAAAATGACCCCGATAGGGGTCACATGTTTATAGCAAAATTAATTAAAAATGAGTTCGATGCCGTAGGTATCGCACGTTCTGACGCTGGTAAATCGCGCTTAAGGAACGATGACAAAATAAATGCTACCATATTGCGAAGTTATTTTTTATTTTTACAAGGCGCCAAAGCTGCGAATAGAAGCCTATTTAAAGATTTGGCAACGCCGGAAAAATGAAAAAGAACGAGTAAGATGGTGGTAGTT
>JBIOGX010000024.1:0-14030 GCA_044448445.1 Chitinophagales bacterium | reverse complement strand
GTATAAGAAATATTATAATAATCACAGTAACACTGTTGTGTTCTGTACCTGCATGCCTTTATGCTCAGCCCGACTGGAAATTAAGAAAGGATGAGGATGGAATTAAGGTATTTACTGCAAGCACCGAACATTCAAATTTCAAATCTGTAAAAGTAGAATGTACAGTAACGGCGAGGCTTTCTCAATTGATTGCCTTCCTTATGGATGTTGACAAACAACATGACTGGGTTTATGGTAATAAGTTTACCCGGCTGATAAAAAAAATAGGTGGAAATGAGATGATCTTTTATTCTGAAGTAAGCGTGCCGTGGCCTTGTGAAAACCGTGATTATATAGCGCACATTACAGTCAATCAAAGATCACCGCAACTTGTTACCATAGAGTCTCATGCTGAGCCTGACCTTCTGCCGCAGCAAGAAGGGAAAGTAAGGGTAAGGTCATCTGTGGCGCATTGGGACGTAACAGCCTTAAGCAAAGATCTGCTACAGATTGTATATACGGTTCAGTTTGACCCGTCCGGGTCAGTGCCTGCATGGCTTACCAATATTTTTGTAACGAAATGCCCCTTACAAACTTTCCAGAAATTAAGAAAGGAGATAAGCAAACCGGCCTATCAAAATGCTTATGTTGATTTCATAAAGAACTGATTTTACATAGATTTTAATAGTTTCAGAACTCCTGATCTGTACTATCAAACTTGTTTATTTTCCCGCAACCTATATACAACAAACAGTGCCACACCGGAAAGCAAAATAAGGCTAGGCAAAGTAAGCAGCGCATTCATATCCTGCATCAGGTAAGCAACCCCAATCAGCAAAACGTGTATTGTCAAAATGATCAATACAGATTGTGAATGGGTAAAGCCCGCATCAAGCAGGTAGTAGTGCAGGTGCGTACGGTCTGCCTTTAATGGCGATATACCTCTTGACACCCTCAGGATAAATACTCTCAGTGCATCAAATACCGGCAGGAACAGCATGGCTGTTACCAGGATCATAGCCTGCCGGGGACCATGTATATATTGCGCTATCGTGTTTATTTCATCGCCGCTACTCCAATTAATGAATAACACGGAAAAAATGAAAATGCTGAACCCGAGAAACATAGAACCTGTATCGCCCATGTATATTTTTGCCGGTGCGATATTATAAAATAATAAGCCGGCTGTAGCTCCCGTAAGTGCAAATGAAATACCGGCTATTGCACCATGTTCAGTGCATGCGAACATGAGCCCCAACAGACCTGTATATAACACAGCCAGCACACCCGCAAGCCCGTCAATGCCATCAATAAAGTTAAATACATTGATAAAAAAAGTGCAACAGAGCGTAGTAAAGATAATATCTACCCGGTAGGGTATTAACCCTAAACCGAAAATACCGTAAAATGATTCGATCCGTATATCGGCAAAGTAAATGGTGATGAATGAAGCTACCAGTTGCGCAATGAGTTTTTTAGACGGCCGCATGTTCATGATATCATCATAGATGCCCGTAAAGAACAATATTACTGACGAGGATAAAACAAAGGGCATAAAATAATGGTAATGCGGCCAGAAGAAAGCAGCGGTAATGATATAGCCGATAAAAATACCTATGCCGCCAAGGCTTGGTATCTCAGCGCCGTGTATTTTTCTTGTATCATCGGGTATGTCATATAGTTTACGGTGCCGTGTTATGAATATGATCTTCTGTATCGAATACATACTGATGGCCGCAGCCGAAACAATAGCGGCTATGTATAAAATATATGGAGGTACAGATGTTGTCATTAGTGCTATTAACGATCTTCTTACGCTTTTTATTTTAATTGATGTATTGGCACTTTTTTACTTTTAATTTTTTACTTTTTACTTTGTAACAGCCATTCTTTAATAAACGAGTATAAATTAAAATCCTCTTTTTTAAAAGCTGCTTCGAGGTCATTTTTTAATTGCTTATGGTCAATGCCTTTCATGCGTTGTGCCTGTATTAGCTGCCAGCATTTCTCCGTTAGCAGGTGCAGCCGTTTTTCAGGCAGGTTCTTTTGGCGCTCTAAAAATGCGGTTATTGCTCCTGCCAGTTCCTCTATTCCTTTATCCTCTGTAGCTATGGTTTTAATAACAGGTATTTCAGGTTCCCCGTTGGCTTTTTCATGGGTCAGTATGCGCAGGTTACGGTACAGGCCTTCAGCATCATCCCTGTCTGCTTTGTTTACCACGAATATATTGGCTATCTCCATGATGCCTGCCTTTAGGGTCTGCACCTCATCTCCGGCTTCAGGTACCAGGGTCACTACTGTGCAGTCGGCAAGGCCGGCTATCTCCACTTCACTTTGCCCTACTCCCACAGTTTCTACTAATATCATGTCAAAGGGTGCGTCCTTTACTAAGTCAGTGATTTCTATGATCTTAGCGCTCAGCCCGCCCAAAGCGCCCCTCGTTGCTAATGAGCGGATATAAATATTGGGGTTTGTGTAATATTCGCTCATCCTGATCCTGTCGCCCAGCAATGCGCCATAATTGAACGGTGAAGACGGATCAACAGCTATTACCGCAATTTTTTTATTTTCTTTGAGCCACAGGCACAGTAGTGCGTTTACCAAAGTACTTTTGCCTGCGCCTGGCGGCCCGGTGATTCCTACCACGCGTGCGTAACGATTCTCATGAAGGCCCATCAGCAGCGATTCATAACCTTCGAGTTCATTCTCCACAATGGTTATGCCCCTCGCTAAGGCGAGGAAATCTCCTGCTTTTACCTGCTCATGAAGTTGTTTGATATTGCCTCGCACTAAAATTGTGTTTTTGAACGTTTAATAAAAACAATTACAAAATAGTGAACAAAAGTAGCTTTCTAAATAATAGGGTATTAGATAAATCGAATATTGTATTTATCTGCATATTCTAAATGAATACGGGCTATGATAAATGGTAGCATGAATTCTTGCTAATTCATGTTATTATTTTCCGCCTTAAATTTCATAATACTTGAATACCAATATGTTGTTTAGGTTTCTACAAATTTCACCGGTAATTTTACAAAGAGGTTAATTATTAATATTAAAAAATAAAGTTAATAATAAATGATAATGATATCAGCGGTAATCATTACGCTTAATGAGGAGCTAAATATAGCCAGGTGTATTGAATCTATTAAAAATATTGCAGATGAGATCATTTTAGTTGATAGTTATTCTGATGATAAAACAGTATCAATAGCCCAAATGTATGGTGCAAAGGTTTTTTATCATGAGTTTAAAGGTTTTGGCAATCAAAAGGCTTATGCAATAGACCAGGCCGGTTATGATTGGGTTTTATCAATTGATGCGGATGAAGTTTTATCTCCCGAACTACACGCGAGTATATTAAAAGAAAAAACGCAACCCCGCTACGATGCTTACAATATTAATATTCTGCCTAATTATTGTGGCAAATGGATCAGGCATTGTGGGTGGTACCCCCAGCCAAAGTTGCGTTTTTTCAACAAGCATAAATGCACTGTAAACTTGAATAAAGTGCATGAATGTATATTGATGAATGATAAGAAGGCAAAAATTGGGTTCCTGGATGGCAATATTTTGCACTATAGTTACAAAAGTATTTCGGACCATATCAGGAAGATTGATCTTTACTCAGAATTAGCTGCCAGGAATGCTGTTGAAAATGGAGAAAAAATACTACTTATTAAAATCTTATTTAGCCCCCCCTGGAAATTCATTTATAACTTTATCCTGAGAGTTGGGTTCCTGGATGGCTACATGGGATATGTGATTTGCAAGAACATTGCTTATGCTGCATTTATAAAATACATTAAAATAAGGTTCTATTCACAAAAGCATAGAAAAATAATTAATTAAAATTTCATTCATGAATTGGAGTTGGTTATTACCTGCCGGCAAAGGTATCCCTGTTCTTATGTATCACAAGGTATGGCCAAACAGGAATGACAACCTAGCCATAACTCCTGACAGGCTGCGCGAACATTGGGCTTTTTTAAGAGATGAAGGGTACAATACACTATCTATGCACGGGTACCTGGAAATTATTACCGGGCAAATGCAGGCTACCAGTAAAGCAATACTCATTACATTCGATGATGGTTATCGCAATAACCTCACCTATGTATATCCATTGTTGAAAGAGTTTGGCTGGAAGGCCACATTTTTTATTATTGCCAATACGCTGGAAACAACGAAAAATACAAGTATAGATGAAGCAGAACAAAAAATGTCTTTGGAAGAATTACAACTGCTTGATCCGGCTATAGTACAGCTTGGCTTGCATGGTTATGACCATGAAGATATGAACAAGATCAATTTGAAAGAGATGCAGACCGAAGTGATAAATTCAGTAACAGCCTTTGAAAACAGCAAGTTGCAATTCAGTAAGGTTTTTGCATATCCCTATGGCGCAAGGCCCTCAGAGCGGGGGGATTTTAAAAAGCTGAAGCAGCTAATGGCTGATATAGGTATCAAGGCTGCATTCCGTATCGGGAATAAGGTCAGCAAAGTACCTGCGCCTGATATTTTTGAGATCAAACGTATAGATATAAAAGGAACAGATACAATAGAAACGCTGAAAATAAAACTTTTAAAAGGCAAGTTGAAGCCCTTTTAGGAACGTTGACAAAATAAAATACACTAG
Source organism: Chitinophagales bacterium (assembly GCA_044448445.1). Taxonomy (GTDB): domain Bacteria; phylum Bacteroidota; class Bacteroidia; order Chitinophagales; family Chitinophagaceae; genus Nemorincola. Next base: position 9,409 of record JBIOGX010000024.1, on the reverse strand, counting down.
GTTTAATAGTTATTTTTCTTTTATGCGAGGCGCAAAATCCGCGAATAGCAAGCTATTTAAGGACTTTTGCAACGAAGCAGAAATGGAAAAGAACATTCAAATGGTGGATTTTATTTTGTCATCGTTCCTTAGTTAGATAGCATTGGTTCTAAAGCCTGGCTAACCGTTCAAAATAAAGGCCATGAATTACCAAATCTCCCGTTTTTCCTGTTCATAAAGTTGTTTAATATTGCCTGGTACTAAAATTGTGTTGTAATACGTTTATTAGCTTGATAGATAATTTTGTGAATAAAAATAGTTTTCTGAATAATAAGGTGTTAGATAAATCCAATGTTGCATTAATCTGTATATTCGGAATGGGGGTAGGTATATTAACTTCTCTTTTAGTACTATCCATTTTCACTTTTCTTTTCGGGGTTAATTGCATCCGGGATGTGCATCCGCGCTACTGGGTGCGAAATAAATGGTGGCTGGTAGCCGTGTGCTGGGTGTTGCTATATGCCATCACCTATTTCTGGAGCGACAATAAAGCACAATGGGGCGTGCGTTTACAGGTAAAGCTTCCTTTTTTGCTATTGCCGCTTGCTGTTTCTTACCTGCCGTCATTTACTGCAAAACAACTACAGCAACTTACCGTATCCCTGTCGCTCGTATTCCTGGTAAGCGCAGGCTACAGCTTATCTTTTCTTATACGTGATCCTGTTTATTATATCAGCGGATACCAGGTTGCACATTTATTGCCAACATCTCTTAATGATCATATACGCACCAGTCTCGCTATCACGCTGTTTATTATATGGTGTGTGTATGTCTGGCCCTGTTTACAAGGGAAGTTCATAAAATGGTACATAGCCTGCATTGCCGTTTTCTTTGCCTTATTCATTCATATACTGGCCGCCAAGACCGGCCTGATCTCCCTTTACCTGTTTTTAGCAGGATGGAGCCTGTACCTTACTTTTGCTAAAAGGAAATTTGCCGGCATTATCGTTTTAATTGCGATTCCTGTCTGTTTTACCCTGGCGGTAAAATTTTTGCCTACCTTAAAGGAACGCACAACTCATCTTGACTATACCTACTACATGATGAAAAATGGCGACAGATCAGGTAATCTTGGAGATGTAAACAGGCTGATGTCATACAAGATAGCGCTGATACTTATTAAGGAACACCCGTTATTGGGAGTAGGAGCGGGTGATATGCTGGATAAGATGGCAGAGGGCTACCACCAATTGTACCCGCAGGTCCCGAAGGAAAGTGTGCTGCTGCCGCATAACCAATTCTTAATAGTAGCATTGGGCTGTGGCATACCGGCCATGCTGTTATTCACTGTCTGGGTATTTATGCCGCTGGCCGGCCTCAGGAAAAACAGGCAGAGTTTCTTCTTCTTCATGGTATGGCTTATCTTGTTGCTTCAGTTGATGATAGAGCCGGTTTTGGAAGTGCAGTTCGGGGTTTTTGTGTATCTCTTCTTCCTTATTTTGCAAAAACATGAGCTGCCGTGTGATAATGGCTCAATGCCCGCCAGTACCGAAAAGGCACGTTCGGGCGGGGCGGAATAGCTCCATTACTCAATTGGGTTAATAAGTTATACTTCCCGCAGGGTAAAATAGTGCAATCCGCCGCGGCGGATGCAAACATCCCTACTGGCAGGCAGATTGACATGAATCAAGAAAATCCCTGCCCGTCCGGCAGGCGGGCATTAATCAGGTAATCAAAGTCAATAATTACTATTGCTGTTACTATAAGGATTATCGTCGCGCCTGCGGAAGTCACCGCGTTTCCAGGCTTCGAAAAATTCGCCCCAAGCTATGGGGTTGAGGATGTTCATGGGTTGCTGCTGGCCATAGTAAACCGCTTCACGCGCCTGCTGCTGCTGTAGCCGCGCCTGCGATTCGCGGCCGTCGCGGGGCAGTGTATAGGCAAGCGCACGGAGAATATATGCATCGGTATTCCGGCGGGCTATTTCATACTGGTCATTGGGTACGCGCCAGTGCTGGAAAGCATAGTCGAACTGGCCCTTTGCAGGTAAGGGGCGGATAATGGTTTCAGGGAGATAAAAAGTATCCTGCACCATCAGTTGTATAAGTGAAAAATATTGGCCTTTAATGCCCTTTGGTACAATAAATTCCTTAGGGCGGAAACCGATACAGGAAAATTCAAGGGTGTCGCCTTTATAGCATACCAGGGAGAAAACGCCGGTATATTCAGACAGTACACCCCGGTTCTTGTCCTTTACCTCTACAACCACACCGCCTACGGCGCGGAGGCTGTCTGCAGTCATCGTAACGCCGTCTATCTGGATGATATTTTCAAATGCAACCTGTGCCGACGCATGGTATCCGGCAAACAAAAAGCAAATCACAATGAGAAAATATGGCAACAATTTCATCCTCATAGTACAAAGGTACTTTGTTTTGGAATTGGTCTAAATGGAATTGGGTATTAGGAATTGGGATTGTTTGATAGTAAATAATAATATTGTCAGCCACTTTTTTAAACATCAATCCCAATTACAAATTACTAATTCCAAATTCCCGACAAAACGCAAAGTAAGCGTGTTTAACGTACTTTTGCAGACTAATTTTAAGTAATTAACAAAGGTTTATATGATAACAAAAGAAGCCGTAATTGAAGCGTTGAGCCAGGTGCAGGAACCAGACCTGGGCAAAGACCTCGTAACCCTGAACATGATCAGGGATATAGAGATAGACGGTAAAAATGTTTCTTTCACCGTCATTCTTACCACGCCGGCCTGCCCGCTTAAAGACATGATAGAAAAAGCCTGTGTCAATGCCATACGCCTGCTGGTGGACAAAGAAGCCGTTGTAAAGGTACACATGGCCTCTAATGTGAACAGCAACCGCAAGGACAACAAATCGGTACTGCCGGGCGTGAAAAATATAATCATGGTAGCCTCCGGCAAGGGGGGGGTAGGGAAATCAACGGTGGCTGTGAACCTGGCAATAGGCCTTGCACAGGAGGGTGCGAAAGTAGGCCTGCTGGATGCTGATATATACGGGCCCTCGATACCCATTATGCTGGGGCTGAGGGATGAACGCCCTAAAATGACCGAAGTAAACGGGGAAAGCATGATCGTGCCTATAGAGCGTTATGGTATTAAAACCATGTCCATAGGCCTGCTTGTTGACGAGAAGCAGGCCATAGTGTGGCGCGGGCCAATGGCCAGTTCCGCCTTAAAGCAGTTCATATCCGATGTTTACTGGCAGGAACTTGACTACCTCGTCATAGACCTGCCACCTGGCACAGGAGATATCCACCTGACTATGGTGCAGACTGTGCCGGTTACCGGCGTTGTCATCGTTTCCACGCCACAGGCGGTGGCCGCGGCTGACGCCCGTAAAGCCATTATGATGTTCAAACAGCAGCAGATCAATGTGCCGATACTCGGAATTGTTGAAAATATGGCTTATTTTACGCCGCAGGAACTGCCGGATAATAAATACTATATTTTCGGGCAGGGAGGCGCAAGAAAGATGGCCGAACAATTTGATCTGTCATTCCTGGGCGAAATACCCATAGTGCAAAGCATACGTGAAGGCGGTGATAAAGGAGTGCCGGCGGTAGTGGATGATGAACCGGTATCAAAGAACGCCTTTATGACGCTGGCAAAGAAAGTAGCGCAAAATATTGCGATGCGCAATGCTAACATGGCGCCAACAAAAGTAGTAGAGATGATGGGATAGGTTAAAAAGTTAAATAAAAAATATTGCAATAGTCGCGCGATATGAGCAGACTAAAATCTTTATAACAACAAAATATACTTTATGACACGTATCTTAACCTGTGTATTAATGGTGGTCTTTTTGCAACCTGCAACTGCACAAAGAAAATATAAAAGGATCACAAATGCGCCTTTATACCTATATACCGTGAAAGTAAAAGGAGGGAGTTTTGACCTCGGCAGCAATGTGGAAGGTAGTGACAGAAAGCCATTGCATACGGTTACCCTCAAGGATTATTATATAGGTGAATATGAAGTAACGCAGGAACAGTGGAAAATCATAATGGGAGATAACCCATCTACCTTTCAATGCGATCAATGCCCGGTAACCAATGTAAACTGGAATGAAGTACAGACGTTCATTCAAAAACTGAACAGCGCCACCGGCAAGCATTACCGCCTGCCTACGGAAGCCGAATGGGAATATGCAGCAAGGGGCGGAGCCAATGAAATGCTGATCAAAGAGGGCAAGACAAAGGGCGGAGTAGATGAACTGGTCATTAATAATGAACATAAAAGAGTGCCTGATAAATACAAAACAGGAAAGCAATACAGCGGCAAAAGATTGGCGCAGGATGTTGCCTGGTATGAACGCAACTCGGATTACCACGTTCATCCCATTGGCCGGAAAAAACCAAATGAACTGGACGTCTATGATATGTCGGGCAATGTAGAGGAATGGTGTGCAGACTGGTACGTAGGCAATTATGGCGCTAAAAATCCGGTAGAGAATCCACATGGCCCTGATCATGGTAATGCAAAAGTGGTACGCGGAGGCTCATGGAACAGTTCAGCCGATGAGGTTATTGTTACCAGGCGTGCGGCTTACCTGCCGGATACACGCGCCAACTCACTTGGTTTCAGGGTGGTGGAGGATAAATAACTGTTAAGTCAAAATCCAAAGCAGATGAATTTTGCAGACCTGCCTATCGGCAGAAAGGTTTGGAACCTGCCTGACCGGTAGGCAAGGTTTGGGAAATGGAATTGAGAATTTCCTCGTTAGTGATTGCTGTGTAGTATCTTGTTTGTTTCGTAGTATTTCATTGCAGAGTCATTATGCCCATATATCTTGTGGAACTCATAATGCATGGTATCTTGTCCAAAATCCCAAATCAGGAAACTTGTAGCTGAGTTGGCGTAAGTAGAATCAAACCTTATGATTTTATTTAGTGAATCAACTGTCCGGAAAATAAGTACAATGCCATCAACGCTAATAGCAAAACCATTTACTTTCTGTACTGAAAACGAAGTATCTGTAATAGTATGGTAGAAATATGCCGGCCACGCAACATGAACAGTATCCCATAAGGTATCGCCACGGGCATATCCATAAATATTTCCTGACCATGCCCGGACCTTTACCATACCAACTGTATGATCAGTAACCGAATAGTTATTGGTATTCTTACTACAGCTAAAAATGATCAGAATGATGAACAGGATAAGTACTGCAGAGGTCATGAGGTTTTTCATAGGCATAATTTTATTTTGTCATCGTTCCTAAAGTTACATTTTTTGCAATAAATGGCTATACTACCCAAATTTTAGGCATTTCTTGACGTTTGACTTATTAATTTTGGGATACTAAGGTTAAAATTGAAAAATTCCCTGGATGAGATCAAGACAACTACTCTATATTTTTATAGTAATATCGGTGTTGGCGGCATGTAGCGGCAGCGAACGCAGGTTTCATATCATTGGGGATATTGCTGGTATGCCGGAGCAAACCGTAATACTGGAGCAGCTAAACGCTAATGACATCATTACCATAGTTGATTCAGAACATTCAAAAGCAGACGGGCATTTTGAATTATCAGGTGTAGCGCCTGAGCCTGGTTTATACCGTTTACACCTCCACCCAAACAAATTTATCCTGCTATCCGTTGACAAAGGGAATCTCAAGATTGATGCAAAATGGCATGAATTGGAGGATTATACGGTATCCGGGTCCCCGGCATCAGAACATCTCAGGAATTTTATTATAGCCATAAGGGAGCATTTGCGCGACTACAATACCATGAGTATAATACTGGATACCCTGCAAACCAAAGGAAATGACAGTATCCTGGGCGCAGCCAAAAAAGATTTCGAGGATATGCGGTTGCATTTCACTCAATTTGTTGAACATTATGCGGATACAGCGCCTTACGAGCCTAACGCAGTATTCGCGGCCCGTATTCTTAATTCATTTACTGAAAGCACTTATCTTTACGCATTCAGCCAGGGCCTTACCCGCAGGTTTCCCGGCACTAAAATAACGCAGGACTTTGCTGAATATTACGCAAAAACAAGTGCAAAACATAAGCATGAGCCAATACAGCCGGTTCACACGGATTCCGGAACTGTAGCTCCTGAAGTGACACTCCCATCTACTGATGGCAAGATGGTAACATTATCATCCTTTAAAGGAAAGTATGTATTGCTCGATTTTTGGGCGTCATGGTGCGCCCCGTGCCGCGGGGAAAATCCGAATGTAGTTGCTGCCTACGAGAAATTCAAGGACAAGAACTTTACTATTTTTGGCGTTTCGCTCGATAACAATAAAGAGGCATGGGAAAAAGCCATAAAAGATGACAGCCTCACCTGGACACAGGTGAGCGACCTCAAAGGCTGGTCGTCAGCCGCTGCAACTACTTATGCTGTCCAATCTATTCCTACAAATTTTCTTATAGACCCCAAGGGCAGGATCATTGCCCATAACCTGCGCGGCGAGGAACTCATAAAGACACTGGAGGGAATATTTAAGTAGGTTAACTTTTTAACCTCTTAATCAATTAACCCTTTAACCTTTCATCGCTTCACTGGCAATCTCAATTGTTTCATCAATATCCGCTTTCGATAACGCAGCGTTGATAAACCATGTTTCAAAAGCTGATGGCGGTAAGTAAATACCACTATCCAGCATAGCGTGGAAGAACTTATTGAACAGTGTATTATTTGCCGATGCAGCAGCAGCAAAATTATTTACCGGCTTATCGCTGAAATGCAAGCTGATCATGGAGCCAAAACGGTTTATGACAAATGGCGTACTACCTGCGCTCAACACCTTATCTAACCCTTTGTGCAGGTACCCTGTTTTTTCATCCAGGTCTTTATATATGGAAGGATTTTCTTTCAAGGCCTTCAACATAGTATAGCCTGCTATCATAGCAATAGGATTACCGCTTAACGTGCCTGCCTGGTAAACATTCCCCAGGGGAGCTATATGCTGCATGATCTCTTTTTTGCCGCCGAAAGCGCCAACAGGCATTCCGCCGCCAATCACTTTGCCATAAGTTACCAGGTCGGCATTGATACTCAGCCGCTCCTGAGCGCCGCCTGCCGCTAATCTAAAGCCGGTCATCACCTCATCAAAAATGAGCACTATACCTTCTTTATCGCATATAGCGCGCAATCCTTCAAGGAAACCCTGCTCAGGCAGAATACAACCCATATTACCTGCAATAGGCTCTATGATAATAGCAGCTATAGCGTCTTTGTGCTCATTCACTAATTGCTGTACCGCTTCAAGATCATTGTATGGAGCAGTCAGTGTATCCATAGATACTCCCGCAGTAACGCCCGGTATGGTTTGTATATTGAACGTAGCTACACCGCTCCCTGCCTTCACCAAAAAGGCATCTGCATGGCCATGATAACAGCCTTCAAACTTGATAAACTTATTACGGCCGGTATAACCACGCGCCAGTCTTAACGCACTCATGCAGGCTTCAGTACCGCTGCTTACCATACGCACCATATCCACATTTGGCGCCATACTAACGATCAGCTCCGCCATTTCTATCTCCAGTTCTGTAGGTGCTCCAAATGATGTGGACTTCGCCGCCTTATCCTGTATGGCTTTCACTACAGGCTCATAAGCATGACCCAATATCATTGGACCCCATGAGTTGATGTAGTCTATATATCGCTTACCGTCTGCATCATACATATATGCGCCCTTTGCGCGTTCCATAAATATCGGTGTGCCGCCTACGCTTTTAAACGCACGCACCGGGGAATTTACCCCGCCGGGAATTGTTTTCTGCGCACGCTCAAATAGTTCTTCGCTCTTAGTCATTATAAATAGTATGTTTAAACTCAGCCAATCAGTTTAGCCGCCTGTTTAGCAAAATAAGTAGCAATAAGGTCAGCGCCTGCACGCTTAATACTTGTAAGGGATTCCAGTACGGCTTTATTTTCATCCAGCCAGCCCATCTGGGCTGCTGCCTTTATCATTGCATACTCTCCGCTCACATGATAAGCGCTTACCGGCACATCAACACTATCCCTTACTTCACGAATGATGTCGAGGTAAGCCATAGCAGGCTTTACCATTACTATATCAGCGCCTTCTTCCACATCCATAAGAGTTTCCTTTATTGCCTCACGGCGATTGGCATAATCCATCTGGTAGGTCTTTTTATCACCAAAGCCTGGAGCGCTGTCCAGTGCATCCCTAAACGGGCCATAAAAACAAGACGCATACTTGGCGCTGTAACTCATGATACCTGTCTTTGTGAATCCATTTGTTTCCAACGCTTCACGTATAGCAAGAATACGTCCATCCATCATATCACTTGGCGCAACAATATCCGCACCTGCCTGCGCATGGCTCACACTCATTTGTGCCAGTACTTCCACAGTAGGGTCATTTACAATTTCATTGCCCTCCACTATGCCATCATGCCCATATGTAGAGAAGGGATCAAGCGCCACATCGGTCATTACCACCATCTCAGGGCATGCGTTTTTAATTGCCTTAATGCTGCGCTGCATTAGGCCATCTGAGTTTAGCGCTTCAGTGCCCTTATTGTCTTTTAGCTCATCTTTACATTTGATGAAAAGCAAAACACTTTTAATGCCAAGCGCCCAAAGTTCCTTCACCTCCTGTATGGTATTATCAATACTCATACGGTAGTACCCCCTCATAGATGATATCTCTTCCTTCACCCCACTACCTTCTGTAATAAACAGCGGAGCGATAAAATCTACAGGGCGCAGTATTGTTTCCGCTACCATTGCGCGGATAGCCGGTGATTGTCTGAGTATCCTGTTTCTTCTTATTAGGTGCATAATTTCGAGATTTGGAGATGTGCCATACCTCGAAGGTGTGGCACATCTGTGTGTAAGGTTACCAAATTTGTTTTAAAGAATCTTCAGTTAAAACTATATTCTGATTTATTGTTTCTAAGGTTATATCTATTACATTACCTGCTATGTTATGATTGCATAAAGTTCCATTTCTCAACCCTGCATAATCCCGGTATGAAGAATAATGCCAGTCTTCCATTTTATTTACTAAACCTGCTCTAACGGGGTTTTGATGAATGTAATAGAAACAAGTTGAAGCATAACCTGATTCATTTACGTTGGATGCATCATAAACACATTTTGACTTTGTATTTTGCTGTATCAAATTCCCTGTCCTTTCTTGCTGTTTATTAATCCCTTTGGTATAAGCGCTCAACAATAACCTTATGCCTTCACTCAATACATTCCTCGTCATTTTCAAATCAGTTAATAGTTGTTCTGTCCTTTCATCAGCATGTATCAAAAAATGAAAATGGTTAGGCATGAGCACGTATGCAAGTATATCGCAATGGGTCTCAATATATTTTCTGACTTTTTGTAAGAAATAGATATAATTCCTTTCCTTGAAAAAGATATTTTGTTTATCATTTCCCC
>JBIOGX010000023.1:0-14189 GCA_044448445.1 Chitinophagales bacterium | reverse complement strand
GTTGTTTATGACCTCTAAGCTACGAAATAATGAAAGCAAATCACAACGGCGCTCCATGCGTTCCCGCAAAAAATGCAGTTGTTTATGACCTCTAAGCTACGAAATAATGAAAGCAAATCACAACGAGGACGGTTTTGATGGGGCAGGCTCAATATTAATCCGAAGTTGAATGGTGCTAACGCCACTGAAGTTGTATAGTAGCAATAAATTTGGACCCCTTCGATAAACTCAGGATGACATCTTTCTTTATTTCACAATCACGAACTTCATTCCGCGGGCGGCGAAGGACTCAGTTTCAGATTGTGGCTGGGTTGAATTATTAAGGTATTTCACTACGCTTACACGATCAAAATACAGGGTATCTCCGGGCTTGGTACGGTCATAAATACTTGCTGCGATAGCAGCGGTTATGGTATCGCCGGGGCAATATTCATAAGCATAGTCCATAAGCATTTGTAAGTTGCCAACGGAATCTTCATAAACGTTGCGCTCTGCATAACCAAACTGAAATCCGACTACCCGGTAACGGTTCCCAAGCGAATCATGCGAGGTGAGGCCTTGTTTCAACAGATCATCAAATGTATTCTTTTTAATAGGGCCGCCTTTGTATTCAGAATTGCCAAGGTAAACGGGTGGTAAAAATATCCTGGTTACACCTTTACCCTGCTGTTTACCATCAGCCTTGCCCTTTGCTGCCTGCTGCGCCGGTAAGTTAACCCCATAAGCTATCAGCAAGACCAGCGATAATATATTAACGGTGCGGTTCATAATCATTCAAAAATAAAAAAATAATAGTTAAAGCTATGTTTTTTTAAGTGAATGAACAGACTACCCAAAAAATCCTATAACTTATCCTATATTTGGCGCGTCCCTAAGGGGTTTTCAACTATTTTATCTGTAACAGCATGAACGACAAAATACTTGCATACATACCACAGCGGCATCCATTTGTGATGACCGGCGAAATGACCTATATTGATGAAAAGCGTACACGAACCACATTTACCATACCTGCCGATAACCTGTTTGTAGCAAAGGGTTATTTTACCGAACCCGGGCTGATAGAAAATATGGCTCAGACCGCTGCTGCCTATACGGGGCACAGAGCTTATAAACAGGGTAAGCCGGCGCCGGTGGGTTATATAGCCGCCCTGAGAAACATAAGGATAGCGGAACTGCCCAAAGCAAATGAAACCATAACAACAGAGATACTGTTAGAGCAGGTAGTTATGGGCTTTCACCTCGTAAAAGGCAGGGTAATGATAGGAGATAAAGAAATTGCCAGTACTGAGTTTAAGATATTTCTCACACCGGACCAGCCCGGTAAGGAAAGTTAAATTATACCATGCTTTCCTGTTACGCCATAGCGTCAAATATTATATCATCAATGGGCATGGATACCGCTGCCCACTGGCAGGCTGTATGCGCAGGCAGAACAGGTATTAAACGCTATGAAGACAAAGGATTAAGCCATACACCCTTCATGGCCTCTAAGCTTGACCCCGCTCAGTGGCAGGTAATACAGATGCAGACACATACGCCAGAGGCCTTATCTCCCTTTGAGCAATTAGCAACCTATTCTGTAGAGAAGGCGCTCGATGAACTTAATGAAAAAATTGATCTTCAGCAAACCGTATTCATCCTGTCCACTACAAAAGGGAATATTGAATTATTGGGACAGGTACCTGATGAGCGGTTATTATTGCATTATTCCGCAAAGAAAATTGCGCACCGTGCGGGGATCACAGCCAAACCCATTGTTATATCCCACGCCTGTGTTTCGGGCATCATCGCGCTGCAATATGGCTTACGGTTATTGCAGGCAGGCAGGTATCAACATGCCATTATCACCGGCTGCGACCGTTTCTCCCATTTTGTATTGGGTGGTTTCCAATCATTCCAGGCGGTCTCTGATGAACCTTGCCGCCCCTTTGATGCTGCACGCAAGGGAATAACTTTGGGAGAGGCAGCAGCAACAATCATCCTGTCTGTAAATAAAACAGAAAATACTTTAGGGCAATTACTGAGCGGCGCAACGTCAAATGATGCAAATCATATTTCCGGCCCTTCCCGCACAGGTGAGGAACTTGCAACTGCTATCAATCGCGCCCTTAGTGAAGCAAAAATTGCTCCGGCGCAAATTGACGCTATATCCGCGCACGGCACCGCTACCCTCTTTAATGATGAAATGGAAGCCAAGGCATTTGATCTTGCCGGAGTATTACACAGCCCGGTACATAGCTTCAAAGGATATACAGGTCATACACTTGGCGCAGCAGGGGTACTGGAAAGCGCGATACTATTAGAAAGCCTGCACCGCCAGACACTGATACCCTCGGCAGGATTTGAAAACCTTGGCGTACCAAAGGCAATGAATGTAACCCGGACATTACAACCTGCCACGATTAATTATGCACTGAAAACAGCATCGGGGTTTGGGGGGTGTAATGCTGCTGTGGTGTGGGGGCGATAAATAGCTCAATTACTCAATAGCTCAATTACTCAATGGGCACAATTGTGTGAACCTCTGTGATAACTTTACGAAACACAGGTACACAACAAGAGTAAGCCCCCCTGCCTACCGGCAGGCAGGTTTAGGGGTTTAGGGTATTAACTGCACTCCATGCCATCATACCCATTCCTATCTTCAACGCATTTTCATCAATATCGAAATGACTATTGTGGACAGGAGCGAGAAACTCTTTACCATCCTTACTTGTACCAATACGGAAGAAACAACCGGGAATATGTTGCGTATAAAAACTAAAGTCTTCGCCTGCCATGCGCATATCGAGTTCATGCACATTTTCTGCTCCGACATAGGCTTTAGCCCACCCTTCTGCTCTTGCCGTCAATGCAGGATCATTATACAAAGATGGATAGCCTGCAGGTATTTCTACAATGGCTGTTGCACCATAAGCAGCACAGGTTTGCTCTGTAAAGTCTTTTATGTATTTGTGCGCTTCATAGCGCCATTTTTCATCCATGGTACGGAAGGTGCCGAGAATCTCCACTTTGCCGGGGATCACGTTAGTAGTAAATCCGCCCTGTATCTTTCCAAAAGTGAGCACAGATGGAACGAGTGGATTGCATTTCCTTGAGATTACCTGCTGCAAGCCGGTTATTACGAGCGCGGAAATGGCTATGGGGTCAATGGTCAGGTGCGGTAGTGCAGCGTGACCGCCCTTACCTTCTATTGTTATATAAATCTCATCAGCGCTGGCCATGTATTGCCCGGCGCGGAAACCCGTAGTACCAGTGGGCAAGTGCGGATATACATGCAATGCAAAAATGGCTTCCGGCTTAGGGTTCTCTAATACACCTTCTTTTATCATGATACTTGCACCGCCGGGATTCTTTTCTTCGCCCGGCTGAAAGATCAGTTTCACAGAGCCTTCCCATTCATCGCGCAGGTCGTACAAAATATGTGCAGCGCCTAAAAGGCAACTGGTATGTACATCATGCCCGCAGGCGTGCATAATACCATCATTCTGAGATTTGTAGGGCACGTCATTTTCTTCCTGTATCGGCAAGGCGTCCATATCGGCGCGTAATGCGATACAGCGCTTGCCCGGATTTTTACCTTCTATTACAGCTACTATTCCTGTACCTGCAACACCTGTTTGATGCTTAATACCCCATTCAGTTAATTTACCGGAAACATAAGCTGCTGTCTTAACCTCATGAAAAGAAAGCTCGGGATGGGCGTGTATATAATGGCGTATCGCCTGCACTTCCGCGAAGTATTTTTCTGCTTTTTCATGTATGCGTTCTATCATTCTAAAAGGTATTAATGGTAATCATATCAGGCACTATCACACTTGGGTTATACATACTGTTCACTTCCTTCAACATTCCTGCGGCTTCACTGCGGTTGCGATAGTTGCCCACCTTCACCCTGAAACGAGGTGAAACATAAGTGAGATATGTCCGTACACCGGGAAAGTGGCGCATAAATTCGGTTTTTACCATTATCGCTTTCTCACGGTCATTGCCGCTATATATTTGCACACGGAACCCTTTACCGGAATAGATGACCCTACCCTCTTTATCGCGTATATAAACAGGCGCCCTGGCAGCAGGACGAGCAGTCTCACCTGTGCTGTGTATGGCAGCATTAGGCCGGGTTACTGCTCCTGCTATTGGGGCAGCCTCTGCAACAGAGTGTGGAGCGCCTGCTGACATACGAATATCTTCTGATTTGTGAGTAACGGGTTTTGCAGCAGACGCCTGCATAACCATACGTTTTTTATTCAGCAGCACAGATAAGCGTGGGTCTGAATGTATCACAACATCTCCATGCTTATTATTCTGTGCGGCAGCATTAAGCGCAAAAAACAAGACAATTATTGTTATGTGGCAGACCTTCTTCATTACTTTATAAACCCCAGGTACATTCATTAATATTTGCCCCTGCTTTCTTTCATTATTTGCATACTTGCAGTACAACCTAACCTTGTAGCCCCGGCATCTATCAGTTCTTTAGCAAACTTAAAGTTACGAATACCTCCCGATGCTTTGATACCAATACGTTTTGGCAAATGCAGCTTCATCAGTTCTACCGCATGTACCGATGCTCCCTTATCAGCAAACCCGGTTGACGTTTTCATATAATCTATTTCATATTTGCCATACAGTTCACAGCAAGCTACCAATTCATCATCCGTCAAAATACCGCTTTCCACTATTACTTTGATCACTTTACCCGCAGCATATACAGGTTTGAGACAGGCTTCTATTTCATTTTCCAGGTGTTTCCAGTCACGGTTTTTTAATGCAGCGAGGTCTATGACCATGTCCACCTCATCTGCACCGAGGCTTATCGCTTCTTCTATCTCCCCGACTTTGATATCCGTGGCATTATAGCCTAACGGGAACCCGATAACCGTAGCTACCTTCACTAGCGAACCATCCAGCATTTTTTTCGCATTGGGCACATATTTCGGAGGTATGCATATAGCTACAAAATTCTCTAATGAAGCCTCCACACACACCCTGTCAATATCAAATAAGGTAGTTGTTTGCTTCAATATGGTATGATCTATGTATGCAGCAAGGTTAAAAGACATATCAATAAAATTATCAGGGAATGCAAATTTAATTTCAATTTTCCCAACTTCCCTCTTATTTCACATTATTAACGATTTTTCGGCAAATTGCATATTGTAAGGAACGATGACAAAATAATATCCACAAATTTGAATGTTCTTTTCCATTTCTACTTCGTTGAAAAATCTTTAAATATACTTGATATTCGCAGCTTTTACGCCTCGCATAAAAGAAAAATAATTATCCAACTTAGTGAATTTTATTTTGTCAACGTTCCTAAAGGCATACAACTCACTCTTTCTTCTTATTAGATAATAGTTGCTGATAATGCCTTGCATTGGCTGAATCCCCCAATACACGGTATAAATTGCTCAAGCTCGTCAAAACGAAATCCGGTGGGTCAGGGTTTAATCTGATATACCGGAGATAATACCCGATAGCATCCCGGTAATGGCCACTGTTGCCATAAGCCGCTGCGAGATTGCTTAGTGCATCAATATAGGTGCTATCTTTTACCACTACCTTACTTAAAATACTGATCGCTTCCGGGAAATTGTTTTTCCGCAAATAGACACCGCCTAATCCGGTACAAGCCTTTTGGTTATCCGGATCAACGCTTATAACAGTTTTATAGCTCGCCAAAGCAGAATCATCATTGCCCATCATATCAAAAGTGAGACCTTTGAACAGGTTAACATCTATACCTGGCAAAATGGCATTACTGGTATTCAGATGTACCATAGCCTTGTTAAACATTTCCTTTTTGGCTTCAGGAGTTTTTTCCCCATTGATCATCTTTGCATATTCCACGCCTAATAAATACTGCGCTCTCCAACTATTTGGGGCTGTTTCTGCGCCGGTTTCATAAAGCGTAAGATTATTTTTCCAGGCTTCGTTGCGGGCAAAGGTTTTGATACTGTACAACACACTAATGCCAATCAATACAAAGAATATGTTGGATGAATTGACATAGTTGAGAATGGTGGTATCTGACTTTAACAATTTGGCTACCAGGAACACAAGAGCCATACAATACCCAAGAGAAGCAGTGAAAACAAATCGCTCAGCCATGGTAGCGCCAATATCCACGAATATGTTTGAAGTTAAAGCGGCTGATCCGAGGTAAAATAAGATACAATAGGCGTATATATTCTTTTGTTTGACGCCCATAAACGCATAAACCAATAAGCCGCCACCAACTAATAAAGCAGCAAGCGCCTTAACATTTGAGAAGCTAATTATTGGTATCTGGTTGTAAGAGTAATCATAAGATAAAGGATGAGGAAAAATCAGGAGCAAAATGTATTTGAGTTGGATAAATAATGCTGTGGCGAGTTTTTCTCCGTAGCTGCCTGCAGCCATAAGGGCGTTGTTGTTTACGAGTATCCTTACTTTTTCACCACCTGTTTCAATAAAACCCGCCCGCATAAGCATATAAACTACGGTAACCGCAACGTAAGGCGCCATAGTTGTGATCAACTGCTTTGCCTTTATATTCCTGAAAAAATAGATGGTCATCGGAACGATGGCAACAAAGGTTATGGGCGTTTCTTTTGATAATAATGCAAGGAAGAAATAAATACCTGACAGGATGAGATACTTCATTTTACCTGTATCAATATATTTAATGCTTTGCAGTGTACATAAGGCGGCGAAAAGAAATCCCATCAGCTCATCACGGCTCTTGACACTTGCCACTACTTCCGTATGAATGGGGTGCACCGCAAAAAGCAGCACAATAAAAAAGGGTATATAGACTGAAAAAGTATTTAATACACGCCTGAGCAAAAGGAATAAAGCAGTAACCAATGAAGCAAAGATCAACAGGTTTAGGGTATGGCTTACTTTAGGATTGAAGCCAAATAAATCATGTTCTGCTGCAAAACTTAACAATAACAACGGACGATAGGACGCATCATGATTTTTATAGACACCATAATAAGCAGCATGAGTAAAAAATTCTGAAGTTTGGGAAAGCCCCTGTCTTACATAAGGATGGCCGGTTGTAAAATAAGGGTCATCGAGGGTATAATCGTAACCGATAGTGGCTATATTCGCCGCCAACGCAACACCTACTAATATGAGTATCAGCCATTTATCAGCTAATGTTTTGGTAGCAGCCAGAGGTTGCGGAACGGATTTTTTCTGCTCCAACTGTGGTTTTGCCTGGGGCTGCTTTGCTTTTTGAGTTTGTTTATTCTTACCCATGCCGGATAATACCCTGTTTGGTTTAGTGAGTTAAAAATATAAAAATAGTGGCAGAAACCAACCTCACCCTGTCCCTCTCCATAAATGGAGAGGGTGTTATTATTTGAAATTGCACACGTTTCTACAATATTTTTTCTCATGCACTTTGATTGGTAATCAATATGTTAACAGGGGAAAATTGGCATTTCTTGCGCAGGTGTGCAATTTCTATTTTGAGACATAGACAATAGTTTGTACACAGACTATTTATTCAGGAATAAAATAAACTCCTTTGCATTTTTATGTTTAGTCGTTTTTCCTTTCTTTGCCTGTTCCATTGCCTTAATAGTAGTAACATTCCCCGACTGTATTTTGGCAAAAGGCAGCGTTTTTACATACTTTAAAAAAGCTTCGGATTGTTTGTCTGCTGTATCAATTACTATGTAGGTCATGGCGCTTACTATTTATAAACAAAGGCAGGAAATTTAATAATCAGTAAGAACTTTCAATCTTGTTAACCTCCTCTGTAGTTGGCATTTTTTCCCGGCGGCCGCTGAGATAATAAAATACCAAAGTCTTATCGGTGCCTCCTTTTTGGATAAGCCGGGGTGACTTTCTACCGGGATCTAATGTAGCGCTCCCAACCAGCACCCATATTCCCGATCTTGTTTTTGTAAACAGGTATAACGTATATCTTTCGTCAGAGATATTCCTGATGCGGTATGTACGATAGGAATCTTCCACAGAAGATGAAATGATAAAATCGTCAGACCCGTTGTTATAAAAACTACTCGCGCAACCGGGATAGTGCTGCGCCCTGCAAAATAAAGGAGCCAGCAAAAACAAAATGCAAACTAAAGTTTTATTCATCGGGCTGCGGGAATCCATAAAATTTGCAATTACTGCCATAGGCGGGTTTCTGTTTTTCACAACAACCGCCTGCATTGAAGCAATAAAGTTATAAAAACATTCAAATTCAGCATAATGCTTTTCCTGACAAAATGCAAGCGCCGCACGTGCATAAGCTACCTGTTCTTCCTGATGTTCTGAAGGGCATCCGGGAGTAATATAAAACCCCATCTCAGACGTAAGCGCCTATTTATTTGTCTTTATGCCTGTATATGTGCAATTGTGCAAAGTACCATCAGGGCATTGTCCGGGCACAATATAGGACCATGTGAAAGATAGGAAAACTCCCTTACTACATACAAGATATGAAAAAAAGTCGCCTCCGGCCTGATAAGTATTATAGCCGCTTATAGCAAAAGTATCTTTTATAAATAATCGCCCGGGGTTGTTATAGCTAATAGGACTATCGTTCATAAACACTATTTGGTTAGCATTGGGGTAAATAATATAAAATATAAACGGGCTATCCACTGTTGTCGAGGAATACTCACCGGCGTCTGAGTATTTTCCAATAAATGTATCCGTATAAGGGTAGTTTATTGGTGTGGCGTTTGAATTTGATGTTTTGGGTGAGTCAATGACAGGCACTGGTGAAACATTTCTCTTTTTATGGCATGAAAAGAGGGTTATTAAAATTATTAGCGTTAATAGTGAAAAGGCAACTCTCATAAAATATCACTTTATAAAGAAAACGTTATTTTATGAAAATTATTATACCATTCGTTCTTCTCGTTCTCCCGTATGTTCCAAAGATCATCCGGAAGTAATATAAAACTCTATAGATGGGCGATGTGATTCATCGGTACCCCCCATTTAGACCCCATGTTACGGTGTGCGTGAGTGCATGGCAGTAACTTCATGCTCCTTCCGCAGGAGAACAATGGCCAGCACCACAACCCATAGCAGGAAAATGCCGATGTTGATGCGCTCCCAAACCCCGATTAGCGGCGTGGGACGATTTGCCCCGACTCCCGGCGCATCCAAAAAGGTCAGGACGCCGAAGATAAGGAGAACAACAAAAGTTGCGATGGAATAGAAGCGGAACTGCTTGCCGAATGCCGCTGCTGCAAAACCCAGCGCGAGTAGATAGAGCACCTCTGTCACGACCCCCAAGGCAATGTGCAAAGTATCGGAGCATGTTGCTCCGCCCGCAGCCAATGTCTCACGAAGGTGCATCGGGGCAAACGGCCAAATAACGCCCAAGGCTCCGTAGGCAATCATCAAGCCCCCCGCGATGCGCAGAGGACGGTTTCGACCGGCCGACTTCCATACGCCCCCCGCGAAGGCAATCATAAGCAAAGTATAAGGGATGCATAGCCAAACCCAAAGCGGCCTCGTCGGAGCACCGATTGCAGAAAGCTCACTGACCGTTTGAGAAGCGGAATTGTAAGCGGGCCACTGCATCGGTACAAAAATATTCAACGCGACATAAAGAATCGAAGATAGGATGCCACAGATAAGCAACACTTTTTGTATCATCTTCGGCGCCTGCAGTTTTTTTTTGGCTTCTATTGCTGGTTCTGTTTTGTATTGAGGAAGCATAATAGAATTTAAAAATCTAAATTACCCAGGGAACTCTAACAGCCAAATGATATGTGTCAGCCAACACAATGATTTAACTCAATGATGAAGTTTCCATACCGGGGTGCGCCTCCTTCTTCACATTCATTCCTTTTGGCGGTATCCTATTGACAAAAATCATTCAGGTGCCTGAGGGCTATCATGCTCATCGGTCTGCTTATTTGTTTCCTTTGAAAGAAAAAAACTATGGAAACCGAAAATATTGTTTTGATGAGGATGGCCAGGAAAGCGCTTAAGGGAAAGTGGGGACTGGCGATTGGAACTTTCCTGGTATATACGTTAATCGTGAGTTCTTTCAGTGCTACACAAAAAACAGGGATTATTTCATTACTGATAGCTGGGCCTATGATGCTGGGCGCTGTTATGTTTTCCCTATCCATAAGCCGTGGCAAGGAAGCAAGGTTGGAACAAATATTTGACGGGTTCAGATTCTTTAGCAAAGCGCTGGTCACTTACCTGCTTATGATATTGTTTGTCATTCTGTGGATGCTGCTTTTGATCATTCCCGGAATTATTGCGGCGCTATCTTATTCCATGGCATTTTACATTCTTGCTGATGACAAATCATTAAAACCAATGGAGGTTCTTGACCGCAGCAAGAAGATGATGGATGGATATAAATGGAAACTTTTTTACCTCTGTTTAAGATTTTTTCTCCTGGCGCTGCTATGCATCCTTACTTTGGGAATCAGCTTTCTTTGGCTGATTCCGTATGTGAATATAACCATGGCTGAATTTTACGATGATATAAAAGACAAACCGGCAGGGATAGCACATTGAAAAAACGGAAGTAATATAAAACTCCGTCGCCGACTGCATCAAAGTACCAAAGCTGAAGTAACAACCACAAGCAAAGTCCCGGAACAAAGTCATGATTCTATCGGGAGGGATTTAGGGTTTTTACACCCGCTTCAACCATCCCGTTATACTCATCCGTGAGCGCATGGCAGTAGTAACCTCATGTTCCAGTTCATTGCTTTCGAAGAATACTGCTTTTCGGCAGGTGGGGAGTATCTTTTGGATTTCGCCTTGCCGGTGCACCCATAGCTGGCCGCCATCGGCTTCCAGCCAGTCGTCATTAAGGTAGCTGATCAGGGAGTACTTACGATTACTGTCATTACGGAACTGGTCTTTATGTCGTTTGTAAAAGCTGCCCTGCCCGTAGAGGGCGTAATGAAATTCGCAGGCATTGATGCCGGTATAGCAGGTCTTATTCAGGTACTCTATAAAATCTTCCACATACTCCAGGAAGCCAAGTTCTTCTATATGCTTATTCTTTTTGTCGAGCCAGTGTATTTTGTCGCTTCTTATTTGCTTGTCATGGCCTTGAACGGAGTCGTTGCCTATACCGGCACTTACCATCTGCCCGCCTTCGTGCAGCCGGTGAATGTGCTGTTGCAACAAAGTGGCTAACGCCCCGGTTAAAAAAAAGTCTGATACCCCAACTTTATGCGCTATAAAACTCTCAACGATCTCCTCAAATTTTTCTTTCATACCCCGGCTTGCGGTGCAAGGTAGGCTATTATTGATGAGCGGGTTTTTAAAGGTAAGAGAAGATGTCAATGGCATGATTTTTTTGAAAAACAGGTTATGGACACTAACAGACTTTCCAAAACAATTGCAGAAGGATTAAATGACCAGATGACCAATGAGGCGTCTGCTGCACAGACCTACTTATCTTATGCCGCATGGGCAGATCATAAAGGATTTGAAGGTATTGCCAATTTCCTTTTCCGCCATGCACAGGAAGAGCGAAACCACATGATGAAGATATTGGAATACATACTGGAAAGAGGGGCAAAAGTAAAAATAACAGACATCCCGGCGCCCGGAGCTGACCCGGAAAGTATTAATGATTGTTTTGAAAAGATATTCAAACAGGAAGTAGAAAATACCAAAGCTATTTACGGCCTTGTAAAAATGAGCTTTGACGAGCAGGACTGGGCAACATGGAACTTTATGCAGTGGTTTGTGAAAGAGCAAACCGAAGAAGAAATACTTGCCATGAAGTTACTGGCTAAGATCAAAATTTCAGGCGGAGAACATGCAAAACCAGACGCATTGTACCAACTCGACCACGACCTTGCAGCGGCACCTGATGACACCAGGCTTGCACAAGATGTTACAACTGATAATCCATAAACAGGTGTGCCACACTTCTAAGTGTGGCATACCTCTCTTCAAAAAAAGTATAAGGCACAGACTGCCCTAAAAGTATAATAGCCCCCATTGGGAGGCTATTTATTTCAGTTTTTGGATTAATCTCTGTAGTAACGGTAGTGGTGATGTGAGTAGTGGTGCCTGTGCTCCCGGTACTCCCGGCGATTCCTGTAGTGCCCGTGAGCATATTCACCATCAGCGTACACTTCATGCCGGGTAACACGCTCATGGCGAAATATTCTTACGAATCTGTGGCACCTGTGCCAGCCATGCCTGTAGTACCAGCCCCTGGCGCTTGCATCAGAACTGATTCCTGCTGATAGTAATAACAACAATAGTGCGCTTATTATGATCTTTATTTTCATAACTTTTGTTTTTTGCTTTTGTAATAAGGTACCAAGATACAAATTGCCCGCAAAAATTATAACTAAATAGAAAAAAAATTTTGATACCCCCGGAACCAAACAGGAAAAACTGCGATTTTCAAAAATTGAGCAATGTCAATTTTTCCCCATCTTATCCATCCAGTGTACCTCAGGTTCTTTTTTATCCGGCTTTCTTTCTATCAGGTAGTGCACAAGTAAATAACCACCAAGGGCAAAAAGAAATACGGTAATTTCTCTTAACGGATTATCCATTAAGGCCTTAATTACCTGGTCATTTAATTGTTTGGATACGGCTTCGAAATTGCTCTTGCTATTTGCCAGGATACTCATGTCCACTTCATTACGGCAGAACAACGCGATAACCACATATAGCCCTATAGTATGAAACATAATAAAGAACACTGCGGTGATCACTCCCCATAGCAACCCATTCTGTCCCTTCAGCTTAGCTCTTACACTATTTCTGTAGGATAGGAAGAACAGTAAAAATATTTCAACAATATCCATGATCATTTTTTTGTAACTACCCAATCAGTAATTCAGCATGTCATGGTTCGGCGCGGCTCACCATGACAGAATATTAATTTAGCTAAAGATTTTTTATAAACTCAGTCATGCTCTCCATGATATGGCTGATCTGCGCATCATTCAGCCCATGATGGCAAGCGAGCAGCATACCACCCCTCATTACTTTATCCGCCTCAGGATAACCCTGTTTCGATGCTTTAGCCGGCACATGCTTAAAGCCAGGCTGGCGCAGTATATTACCTGTAAATACGGTACGCGTTTGTATATTTCTCTTTTCGAGGAAAATCTGCAGGTCGCGGCGAATGAACGGCGCACTTTCACGTATCGTTGTGGCAAATGCAAGCCAACCGGTACGGGATTTTGGTAATTGCTTTGGCAAAATAAAGAATTCTTCATACCGGCTGAAGAACTCGCGCATACGCTTGTAATTGGCTGTACGGGTATCAATATTATGTGCCAGTTTGTTTAGTTGCACAATACCGAACGCGGCTCCCATTTCAGACGGCTCTATATTATATCCCGGCTCTTCAAACACAAATTTGGCATCATAAGGAATACCTTCTATCTCTACATTAAAACGGTTCTCTATTTTTTCTGATTCCACAAACAATGAAGAACTACGCCCCCAGCTACGCAGCAGGCGGCCACGATTGTAAAACGCTTCTGTATTCACACACAGCATACCACCGTTGCCGGCACAGTTGATGATGTGGGAACCATAAAAACTGGTCGTGCTCATATCTGTAAACCGGCCTGAGGACTTGCCGTCTATTTCCGCGCCCAGCGTATCGGCCGAGTCTTCCAGCACAAAAAGATTATGCTTGTCGGCTATCTCGCGCAGTTGTTTCCAGTTGGGCAGGTTGCCTATGAGGTTTGGAATGACCATTGCCCTTGTTCGTGGCGTTATCATTTCTTCTACCTTGTTTGCATCAATGTTGTAAGTGCCTTCTTCCACATCCACAAATGCAGGAAGCCAGCCTTTTTTTACGATAGGAGCTACCGTGGTGGAAAAGGTAAGCGCAGGGGTGATGATCTCCGCGCCATGCTCATAATTCATCAGGTCGGCGGCAAGGTAAAGCGCTGATGAACCGCTGTTTACACCTATACCGTATTTCTTATCGTATAAGCCGGCTACACGCTCTTCCATTTCACGAACGTGCTTGCCCATTTGTGTTGAAGTGCGTAATACGCGGACTACGGCTTCTATTTCTTCTTCGCCATGAACGGTTTTGCCATAAGGCACGTGGATATAGTCTGTCTGTACCATTTATAAAAAATAGGAAGCAAATGTAAGGAATATAGCTGATTAATTAAGTTAAAAAATGATATTTAAGCACTTAGTTTTTATCTTTACAGCAATGAAAAATCCCCTGTCTATTTATATTATAT
>JBIOGX010000022.1:0-14254 GCA_044448445.1 Chitinophagales bacterium | reverse complement strand
ATGGTGTAACGGGCGGCACGTGGAGCAGTTCCAATACCGGCTTTGCCACTGTTGTGGCAACTACGGGTGTTGTTACCGGGGTATTAACAGGTATGCCGGTCATAAAGCATACTTTGCCTTCAGGTTACGTAAGAAGTTTTCAGGTAACGGTTAATCCGTTGCTGGCGACAACCGGTCCTTCAAGTGCATGCCAGGGTCAGACCGTAACACTGATTAATTATACGACGGGCAGGGCGGGCGTGTGGAGCAGCAGTAATACCCTGGTAGCTACAATTGTCAGTACGACAGGAATAGTAAGTGGGGTTTCCGCAGGTACGGCAACCATATTTTATACAACTCCCCCCGGCTGTGTGGCAACTAAAGCGATAACAGTGAATACAATGACACCGGTAACGGGAGTTGCGAAGGTCTGTTCAGGCCAAACCACCACATTAAGTAATGGTGTAACGGGCGGCACGTGGAGCAGTTCCAATACCGGCTTTGCCACTGTTGTGGCAACTACGGGTGTTGTTACCGGGGTATTAACAGGCATGCCGGTCATATATTACACCTCGCCCTTAGGTTGCGTAAATAGTGTTCTTATAACAGTTAATCCGTTGCTGGCGACAACGGGCGCTTCAAGTATATGCCAGGGTCAGACCGTAACACTGGTTAATTCTACGACAGGCAGCGCGGGTGTGTGGAGCAGCAGTAATACCTTGGTAGCTACAGTTGTCAGTACGACAGGAATAACAGGCGGGGTTTCCGCAGGTACGGCAACCATATTTTATACAACTCCCCCCGGCTGTGTAGCAACTAAAACTATAACGGTGAACTCAATGACGCCGATAATGGGAGTTGCGAAGGTCTGTGCAGGCCAAACCACCACATTAAGTAATGGTGTTACAGGCGGCACGTGGAGCAGTTCCAATACCGGCTTTGCCACTGTTGTGGCAACTACCGGTGTTGTTACCGGGGTATTAACAGGCATGCCGGTCATATATTACACCTCGCCTATAGGTTGCGTAAGTAGTGTTCTTATAACGGTTAATCCGTTGCTGGCGACAACCGGTCCTTCAGGTGTATGCCAGGATCAGACCGTAACACTGGTTAATTATACGACGGGCGGCGCGGGCGTGTGGAGCAGCAGTAATACTCTGGTAGCTACAGTTGTCAGTACGATAGGAATAACAGGCGGGGTTTCCGCAGGTACGGCAACCATATTTTATACAACTCTCCCCGGCTGTGTGGCAACTACAACGATAACGGTGAATCCAATAACGCCGGTAACGGGAGTTACAACAGTCTGTGTAGGCCAAACCACCACATTAAGTGATGGTGTTACGGGCGGCGCATGGAGCAGTTCCAATACAGGCTTTGCCACTGTTGTGGCAACTACGGGTGTTGTTACCGGGGTATTAACAGGCACGCCGACCATATATTACATCTTGCCGTCAGGTTGCATAGGAAGTGTTCCGGTAACGATTTGTGTGGGACGGGCTATTGACACTACCAATACGGGTACTTCAATTAATTCAACAACGGCGACAATCAGCGATATAAGGATATTCCCAAATCCTAACAAGGGAACATTTAATGTAGAAATATTGTCCACTGCGGCGGATGAGCCGGTACAGGTTATTATAACAAATGTAGCAGGCGAAAAAGTGAAGGAATTTGTTACAACGACCAATCAAAATATGGAAATAAAACTAAGTGCAATACCGGGGATGTACTTTGTATCAGCGATTACCAGTGAAGGCAGGTATAATGCAAAAGTCGTAATAAGCGTTCAATAGAAATCTGATTATGAAAGGCATCCTGCTCATGGCGGGATGCTTTTCATTTCTTTGTATGAATGTCTTTTCGATTCCGATAGCTATCGGGACTCAGAACATGTCCAGTAATGCACAGAACGTACAAGCGAGCGTGGCAACGGACGGTGATAGTAGTACCTTCGGCTGTCCAATAAAGCCTTGCTCCATTCCTTATGTGTAAAAAAAATGTTATAATTAGAATTAACTTGATTTTGATTGGGATACACCAACTTTATGATTTATTTTTGACCCCCTAACCAACACAAACGGTTTTATTTCCGTCTTAATAGCGGAATTAACACAACAATAAATATGAAGCGAATTATACTTATAGCCTTGCTGCTGGTCAGTACGGGTCAGTTATCCATTGCGCACCAGGGATATAATATCCATTTAAAAATTCAAGGGGTAAAGGATACGATGGTGTACCTGGTACACTATTACGGCAGGCCCCTGCCTACTATTTATAAAAGAGATTCCGCTCGTTTCAATAAAAATGGTATTGCAGAGTTTAACAGTAATGATTCCACTTTTGTTGGTGGCATTTATATGATGCTTTTGTCTGATAAAAAAACTTATTTCGAATTTTTATTGAACAATGGCGATAATATGGATATTACTGCAAATGTCAATAAATTGCCGGAGGATGTTACATTTAAGAATGCACCTGAAAATGAACACTTCCAGGAATATGTGAATTTTTTAAAGGGTTACAGCGTAAACCAACAGGAACTGCAAAAAGAATACAAGGCCGCTAAAACAGCCGCAGATACTTCCGCTGTGCGTAAAAAGTCTGTCGCATCTTCAAAGCAACTGACTAATTACCGTCATGAATATATAAAAACTCATCCTAATACACTGCTGGCAACGATATTCAGCGCTTTGGAGGTGCCACAGGTACCGGAAGGGGAGCACTTCCTTGCAGATGGTAAAACCAAAGATTCTTCTTTTGCTTATAACTATTACAAAGCGCACTATTGGGATGGTTTTGATTTCCAGGACGACCGTCTCATTCACGCACCCATATATGATGCCAAGCTGGAGGAATACATGAATAAATTAGTGTTGCCCTGGCCTGATAGCGTGGAAAAGGAAAGTGATATGCTGCTCAGAAAAACCAGGGGCACAAAAGACCTTTTCAAATATACATTGTGGTGGCTGACGCGTAATGTAGAGAACAGTAAGATAATGGGCATGGATGAAGCATTTGTGTACCTTGTAGAGAATTATTACATGAAGGGGGATGCCATTTGGCTCACGAGTGATGAACTGGCAAGATACCTAGATCGCGCTCAGAAAATAGCGCCCAATGTTATTGGTAATCTTGCTCCTGAAGTGAAGTTGCCGGCCGTAATCACCAAAAAAGAAGAAAGCCTGATCGGTCTGAAGGCAAAATATACCTTGCTTGTTTTTTACGCTCCTTCCTGCGGCCATTGCCAGAAAGAACTGTCTGAAATTGATTCTTTGTACAAACCGGTATTAAAAGGCAAGGGTGTAAAAGTGTTTACTGTAGCAACGGAAGGTGATGAAAAAGCGGTCACTGATTTTATTGCCAAATACAAAATGGAAGAATATACTAATACATGGGATCATGAGCGTGCAGGGGACTGGAAAGGAAAATATGATGTTTATAGTACGCCTACTATATATTTGCTGGATGAAAAGAAAATAATAAGAGGCAAAAGACTGGATCATAGCAATATAACGGGGCTGATAGATATGCTGGATAAGAAAGAAAAAGACAAAACAAAAAAGACGGCAAAAACAAAATTCTAAAATAAAAACACACAACATGCGAAAGCTGGTTTTAACTTGTATTGCCTCAGGTATCTGTTTGGTATCCGGGTATGCACAAACATTGTTTACTTATGGCAAATATTCGGTTGAAAAGGACGACTTTTTAAGGGTCTATAAAAAAAATAGCCTTAATAAAGCCCCCGATATGTCGGATACTGCATTAAAGAGCTATTTAGACCTTTATGCTCTTTTCCGTATGAAAGTTGCCGAGGCCGAAAAGCAAAAATTAGATACGGTACCTGCCATAGATCATGAATTAGATAACTATCGCAAACAGTTGTCTAAGAACTATCTTACCGATGACCAGGTGACGAATAAGCTGATACACGAAGTGTATGACCGCATGAAAGAAAATGTGCACGTGGCGCATATACTCATCAGTTGTACTCCGGGCAGCGATACGACGCTTGCGTATAAAAAGATTGACAGCATTTATCATTTGATCGATTCTAAGAAGGTTGATTTTGAAACGATGGCAAAGCAATTTTCTGATGATAAAGGATCAAAAGATAATGGTGGCGATGTAGGTTATTTTACTGCGCTTCAAACAGTATATCCTTTTGAGAATGTGGCATACAGCACTTCTGTCGGGAAAGTATCAAAGCCTTTTCGTACACAATTCGGCTACCATATTCTTAAAGTTATAGACAAGCGCGCTGACCGCGGCCAGGTGAAGGTAGCCCAGATACTGATACAGGTGCCAAAATCAAAAGGAGAAACTGGTATAGAAACTGGCCGTAAACGCGCTGATAGTGTAGAAGCTATGCTGAAAAATGGCGAGTCGTTTGATGACATGGTAAGGAAATATTCTGATGATAAATTTACGGTTAATGATTTCGGTGTAATGAAGCCCTTTGGCGTGGGCCGGATGGTGCCGGCTTTCGAAAATGCTGCTTTTGCGCTTAAGAAACCAGGTGATATTTCTGCGCCGGTGCAAACTGATTATGGCTTCCATATTATTAAACTCATTGAAAAATACCCCCTGGCGCCTTATGATAGTTTATTTACACAACTGAAACATAAAGTGGAGAATGATTCACGCGCGCAAACAGCAAAGGAGCATTTCTTTAATAAGATAAAGGAAAAGAACGGGTTTAAAGAATATCCTGAAAATATCACAGAGGTTACGAATAAGCTAATGTCAATACCGGATACAGGTAAAAACGCCAAAACATTTACGACCGATGATTATAGGAATATGAACAAACCAGTATTCACCATGGCAGGTAAAAATTATTTACAACATGATTTTGTGAAATTCATGGAAACGCTTACCCACGGTAAAATAAATGGCCCTAAGAACGCTGTTATAAACGATGCTTACAATCTATACGTGAATAATGTTGTAAACGATTTTGAAGAGCATAAACTGGTTGATGAAAATCCGGAGTTCAAAAGCCTTATGGAAGAATACCGCGACGGTATCATGCTGTTTGAATTAATGGACCGTAACGTATGGAGCAAAGCGGCTCATGATTCTGTGGGGTTGAAAGAATTTTATGAGAAGAATAAAAGTAAGTATCTATGGGATCCCGGCTTTGAAGGTTCTGTTTACAAGTTTAAGAACAAAGCCATGTATGATACAGCTATGATGATCTTCGATCAGAATAGCAATATTACAGATGAGGATCTCGCTAAAGCAATAAATACACAAAAAAATCCTGACGGCGTAACAATACAGCGAGGACGGTATGAGTTTTCGAGATTCAAGGATGCCACCGCGGAAGAACTTGAACATCAGCATAAGAAAGTGACCGTTACTGCTAACGGATTATATACGTTGATTGCCGCAAAGCAAGTATATACTACTCCCGGGCAGAAGACACTTGATGAGGCCCGTGGCTATGTTGTGGCGGAATACCAGGATTACCTTGAGAAACAATGGAACGAAAAAATGCGGAATGAATATCCTTTGAAAGTAAATGAAAAGGTATTTAACCGCATGGTGAAGAAATAAGGCAAGATGACATATTCCTTCTATACTGCGCAAGGGATAAATTAGTGCTATCCCGTATGCAGGATGCAAAGCCGCAAACCTGCCTGCCGGCAGGGGGCGAATGAAAAGGTCACTATTTTATCCCTTGATAAGTATAATAATCTTTTCATATTGCTGACGTAGTTGATAGAACAGATGGCCGTGAATACACAATTAAAACCTGATATTACACTTATTGAATGTCCGCGTGATGCTATGCAGGGATGGGAACATTTTATTCCTACGACAGAAAAGGTAAAGTATCTTAATGCGTTGCTGAAAGTAGGTTTTGATGTACTCGACTTTGGTTCATTTGTTTCGGCGAAAGCTATTCCTCAATTAGCCGATACAAAGGAAGTAATACCACATCTTGATATGGCAGCCACACGTACTAAGCTGTTGGCGATCATAGCAAATACAAGGGGCGCTGAGGACGCAGTACAGTATGATGAGATCACTTATCTCGGTTTTCCCTTCTCCATTTCTGAAACCTTTCAATTGCGCAATACCAATAAAACAATAGCCCAATCGTTGGTACAGGTGGAGGAGATACAAAACTTATGTGTAGCAAGGAATAAGGAATTGGTCATATACATATCTATGGGATTTGGCAATCCATATCGCGATGATTACAATGCGGAAGTAGCAATAAACTGGGTAAGAAGGCTTTCCGGGTTAGGTATTAAAACGATAGCTATGGCTGATACGGTAGGTGTAGCTGATCCGGCCAATATAACCTACATCTTCAATCACCTTATCCCTGAATTTAAGGATGTACATATTGGTGCGCATTTCCATTCTGCGCCTGATAAATGGGAAGAGAAGATACACGCTGCATATAATGCCGGTTGCCTCAGGTATGACAGCGCTATGAAGGGGATAGGCGGCTGTCCTATGGCTGAAGATGAACTGGTAGGCAACATTGCGACCGAAAATATTATTAGCTGGTGCGACCAGAATAATATTCCTTTAAAAATTAACAAGCAGGCCTTTGCTGAAGCCTGGCAAATGGCGGGGAGGATATTTACACACCCCTGACCCCTAACCTGCCTACCGGCAGGCAGGAGGGAGACCATCCATTTAGCTTTTGTTAGATTTTCAACATCATTTCCCGGTTAGGCAATCTTTCGGATTTTAGTTCTATTTTTACAACTCACAAAAACATTCTCTTTAGGGGAATACTTATTCAAAAGCCTGGTCAGGTAATAAGAGTAAGCCCCTTTAGGGGTTTGGGGTATGTCAACACAAGGAGAAATAAGGCGTGTTACCACGCATACGCTGCAATCAATGAAGCAGCATGGTGAAAAGATCAGTATGCTTACCGCCTACGACTTTTCAATGGCGCGTATATTTGATGATGCGGGCATTGATGTGATACTGGTAGGTGATTCCGCTTCCAATGTTATGGCCGGCCACGAGACTACTTTGCCGATCACGCTCGACCAGATGATCTACCATGCACAGAGTGTGATACGCGCCTGCCAGCGTTGTCTTGTTATTGTTGACCTTCCTTTTGGTTCTTACCAGGGCAACAGTAAAGAGGCGCTAAACTCCGCTATTCGTATTATGAAAGAAGCCGGCGCTCATGGCATAAAACTGGAGGGCGGAGAAGAGGTTTGTGAATCTATTAAACGCATTACGGGCGCAGGAGTCCCGGTAATGGGGCATCTTGGCCTGACGCCGCAGTCTATATATAAATTCGGTACTTATGCGGTCCGCGCTAAAGAAGAGGAAGAAGCAGAGATACTGATGCACAATGCACGTGAATTGCAACATGCAGGATGTTTTTCGATAGTGCTGGAAAAAATACCTGCTTCACTTGGCGCTGATGTGGCTACTGAGCTGAAAATACCCGTAATAGGAATAGGTGCAGGCGCCCATGTTGACGGGCAGGTGCTGGTTATGCATGATATGCTGGGTATAACAAAAGATTTTTCTCCCCGCTTCCTGCGCCGCTATATGAATTTGTACGACGATATTACTACTGCCACTAAAAAGTATATCAAAGACATAAAAGACAAAGACTTCCCCAACGAGCACGAACAATATTAGAGGCAATGATTTTTTGCGGTCTTCATTTTTTATACAATTAGCTTATTAACAAATGACTATTTTGCGTCTTAGCGCCTTTGCGTGAAACTTTTTAACTATGGTGAATAAAGAAGTATGGCAGAAACTGCACAATGAATTTGCCGCAAAAGGGGTAATACTTGTTGCCGTCTCAAAAACAAAACCTGTAAGTGATATACAGGAGCTATACACATCAGGGCAAAGAGACTTTGGCGAAAACTATGTTCAGGAACTTACAGAGAAACAAGCTCAATTACCACAGGATATACATTGGCATTACATAGGGCATTTACAGAGCAACAAAGTAAAGGACATCGCGTCTTTTGTATATCTTATTCATGCCGTTGACAGCTTCAAATTATTGCTGGAGATAAATAAGCAAGCGCTAAAAATTGGCCGTATCATTGATGTATTGCTGCAAATGTACATAGCCGATGAAGAAACGAAGTTTGGGCTTGATGAAAAAGAGATCATCGTTTTGCTTGATTATTATGAAGCCCGGAAAAAAGACCTGCAAAATGTACGTATCTGCGGACTGATGGGTATGGCCACCAATACGGAAGATGAAAAACAGGTTCATACAGAATTTTTCAGGCTACACAATTTCTTCACGCTTCTTGCAGATACTTCATTCTTTGGTAAGCCCTGGTTTTCCATCTGTTCTATGGGTATGAGCGCTGACTATGAAATAGCGATACAAGAGGGTAGTAATATGGTGCGAATTGGGAGTATGTTGTTTGGGAGGAGGTAAAGTATAGCCCCCTGTTCCAATCTTAACATTATATCAATAGGACATTTAATGTACACGCAACATTATTTCTGCTAAAGCCATATTTTATTTTTATTGCCCCCGAACTAAAGTTCCGGGCTATTGATTTGCATAAAATGGAATAATGTATTATGAAAGTTTAACCACAAATACACAGTTTCTTATGTGCAGGACAAAGATCATAAAGCCGCCCGATTCCCCGAAACAAAGTCCAGATACATCGGGATGGTCAGTGGTATAAAAGTTAAAATGTTGTTGTCATTCGTATAAAGGCCGTAAATAAACTATTTTTGCCGCTACACATTTTATATTCTCATTTAATATCATGAGTTCCAGTTATAAAAGTATAATGCCGCAGTTTGGTAAGATAAGCCTGTTGATGATCTTTTTGTTTTGCAGCTATGCACTTGCTGCACAGGAAAGCGCTGATAAGATCATAGCTGTTATAGGCCGCAACCGTATCATTCTCCAATCTGACCTTGAAATGGAAGTTTTGCAGGCCAGACAGCAGGATCCGAGGTTCAATGATACCATGAAGTGTATAATGCTGCAGCAGATGGTATTGCGGAAAATGCTGCTGGAACAGGCTGAGCGCGACAGCGTAATGGTAGGTGATGAAGATGTGGAGGGACAATTAGATAACCGCCTGCGTTACTTTATACAACTATATGGTTCTAAAGAAAAATTGGAACAGGTATCCGGCAAAACCATTTACCAGATAAAAGAAGAGAACCGCGATGCCATCAGGGAGCAAATGGTAGCGGAAAAATTGCAGGGAACTATTCTTGAAAATGTAAAGATCACACCTGCAGAGGTAAATGATTTTTACAAAAAGATACCTGTGGATAGCCTTCCTTTTTTCCCTGCAACGGTAGAAGTAGGACAGATAGTGATAGACCCGCCGGTGAGCGCGGAAATGGATGATTATGCCCGTCAAAAGTTAGCAGGCATCAGGCAGGATATTATAGATGGAAAGAAGACTTTTGAGCTTGCGGCAGGCTTTTACAGCGAAGACCCGGGCAGCCGTGATAATGGCGGCAGGTATGATGGCGTGACCCGCACCGGCCCGTGGGCTGCGGAGTTTGTAGCCGCTGCTTTCAAACTGCAAAATGGGGAAATATCGCCTATCATAAAAACCAAGTTCGGGTATCACATTATACAGATGATACAACGTAAAGGCGACGAGGCGGATATCAGGCACATACTCATAAAACCGGAAGTTACCTCGGCTGATTTCAAAAAAGCGCTTACTGCACTCGATAGCATACGTACCATATTGGTATCCGGGAAAATGACTTTCCAGGAAGCGGTAGGTAAGTTCTCAACCGATGAAGCCGCGAAACGTACCGGGGGAATGATAGCAGACCCAACTACCGGCAATACAGAATTAGATATGACGAAACTTGATCCTGCAATGGTATTGATGATTGATAGTATGAAGGTAAGCGATTACTCTGCGCCGCATATTTTCATTACAGACGCACACGATAAGTCGTGCCGTTTCGTATATCTGAGAAGCAGGACTACGCCACATAAAGCAAACCTGAAAGATGATTACAGCAGGATACAGGAAGTCGCATTGTCGCAAAAAAAACAATTGAAGATGCAAAGTTGGGTAGAATCCAAATTACCGACCTATTACCTGAAATTAGCTCCCGAATACCAGGCCTGCAGCGGACTGAAAGACTGGCGAACGAGCACTGACAGTGTTAAATAGTGTCAGCACCCCTCATAGGCGGCAGACACTTTAACTATACAAAAGTCAGAAACGCTTTTCCAAGGTGATCAATAATATCACTTGCTGTCATCGCTTCCTGTGATAATTGTTTTGCGGCAATATCCCCGGCGAGGCCATGTATATAGACTCCGAACAGCGCGGCATGGTGCGGCTCATAGCCCTGCGCAAGCAGCCCGGTAATGATGCCTGTCAGTACGTCTCCGCTGCCGCCTTTAGCCATGCCTGCATTACCGGTCATATTGTACCAACATTCGCCTTCAGTGGTGACGACAGCAGTGTGGTGGCCTTTCAAAACTATGTTGATATTGTACCGCATGGCCTGTATGCGCGCGTGATCAATTTGTATCATGCTGTTGGTATTTTCGCCAAACAGCCGCGCAAATTCTTTTGGATGTGGTGTAAGGATAGAACCCTTTGGCAGTTTTGCAAGCAGTTCAGGTTGCTTTGCGATAAGGTTCAGCGCATCTGCGTCAACTACAAGAGGTTGTTTGCATACATCAATGAAAGCGGCGAGTGCAGTTGCGGTTTTATGATCAACGCCCATACCGGGACCGATACCTATGGCAGTAATAGGGTCCCAACCATCAATTTTTTCGATGACATGGTCGCCGGTGGTCCTGCACATTACTTCAGGCAGGGCGGTTTGCAAAATAGGGTAGCCGCAGCCCGGGATCAATGCAGTTACTAATCCAGCGCCTGCACGCAACGCTGCTTTGGCGCTGAGTGTTACCGCCCCCATTTTACCATAACTGCCTCCTGCCATTAACACGCTGCCAAACGTTCCCTTGTGCGCAAAGGGATTACGCGGGCGATAAATGGCAGCCATATCTCCGTGCTCCAGTGTTTTATATTGTGAATGGGTAGCGTTAATAAAAGTCTTGTCTAAGCCAATATCAAGGATATGTATTCTGCCTGTACAAGCGCCTGACTCAGGGTGCAAAAAAGTGCGTTTATAAAACTGGAAACTGAGCGTATCCTGTACTTTTAATATTACGGCATCATGATCGGGGATAACATCGGCAGGGAGGCCGCTTGGCATATCAATGGCTATTTTTTTATTCGGTAGTTCATTGATGTGATCAATAAAGGTAGCGATCCATCCCTGTGCCGGGCGGCTAAGTCCTGTCCCGAATATGGCATCAAGGATCACAATGTGGGTGGGTATATCTGTAATAAAAGTATCGGGTTGTACAATGCTTACCAGTTCCGTGTCTATATTTTGCAGCAGTTGTAAATTGGCTTTGCAATCGGCGGATAATTCTTTACTGAAGTTTAACAGGAATGCTTTAACGCCATAGCCGTACTTGTGCAGCAAGCGCGCTATGGCAAGCCCGTCGCCGCCGTTGTTCCCGGTTCCGCACAACACCACGAACAGTGAATCTTTAGGGAGTTGTTCTTTTATCCAGGCCACGCATTTACCTGCAGCCCGCTCCATAAGATCAGCAGAGCGGATGCGGCCCACGTTTATTGTATAGGCATCGCAGGCGTGAATCTGCGCGGCGGTAAAGATTTTCATAGCACCAAGATACTGAAGCTGCCGGAAATATTATTTTAAAACATTCACTTTTTGCACAGGCAACACTTGTCCGTTCCCATACACTTTAAGGTAATATACATTAACGGGTAATTGCTGTACATTAATGGTAACATTGGGTTTATCAATGGTAAAACTCATAACCTCACGTCCTAAACAATCATACAATATTGCGTTCAAAGGCTGGTTAAAGGCGCTGCCTGTGACTGAAATATTCAGCAGGTCATGAGCAGGATTAGGATAGACTTGGAGTGATGAAACATTCGGTATAGTATTATGTACTCCCAGTGGAGTATCCAGTACTGCGGTGATGCTGACATCATCAAAATAATATCCTAAATCGGTGTTATATAGGTCACTGCCAAGTTCAAATTGAATATTGATTTTATGGCCAATGTAATCGTGCAGGTCCATCTCTTCCTGTACCCAATTAGGTTCCTGGCCATCATATAAGGGAATACTACCGGTATGCCTTACAATTGTACGCCTTCCGCACAAAGGCGCCCAATTTGCTGTCCCGTCAATAGCAGCGTTTACCATTACTGAGTCGTAATCTGTTTCAATAGCCCACTTCGCATAAAAATTAAGATAGGCTTGTGTTGCATAAGTGAGATCAGCAGGGTGGGCGGTAGAGATTGTAATATCTTCTGCATCCAGGTAAGGATCAGAACCTGAAAGACTACTTTGAATAGAGGACGGAGGCGTATAATAAGAAGAGGTGCATACGCCCCATCCGTTGTTTATCCAATCAGTTAGGGATGCGGTAGATGGAGTTGTTATAGAATATTCTTTGCCATAATAAAATAGTACGGTGTCGTAGATATAATAATAACCGTTATAAACTTTCAAAGCATAACTAATTAACTGGCCATTAGGTGCAGACGGAATAATCGTATAGGCCATAGAGTCATGTATTTTTTGCTGCATTGAGAGGCCTGTATATACTTTGGGCGTTGGAGATACAGTCATAAAAGCATCAAGTGGTACAATGGTTAATGTAAAAGTGGCTGTATCCGGGAATCCCAGGCGTTGAAGATCATAATGCAGGTACCCTGATGGCTGGATAAGTATTTTCTTATCAGTATGATGTATTGATGCGAATGGCAGGAGTAGCGAAGCTGCATTAATGTTGGACAAAAGATTGTTTTCACAATCAGGGATTATCTGGTAATCGGGAGGATAAAAACCATTATCGTAGGATCCTATCTCTGGTGTCATAGCATACACTTTAGGCTTGCCGCTTGTATCTCCATACATCCAGTCGTCAGAAGCCCCATTTGAAATGTAGCCTAACATCTGGTTGCAGGTGCCAAACCTGTAACTATTATATTGCGTAAGGAACTGCCCCATTTTAAAGAACATTTCGGAATCAACTGTCTGGAAGGTGGGAATATAATTCCATGGATAAAGTATGTCGTTGTGGTAGGTATGGTAATTGAGGTTTAGTTTAAAATGGTGATGTTCTGCAAACCATTTTATAGCCTGTGTTTCCGGCTCAGAGAAACCTGCTGTACCACGGTAAGTATCATACGAAGTTACCGGGCTTGAACCTATGTTATCATATCCCCAATAGTACCCGTAATTGCGGTTAAGGTCCACGCCAAAGGTGCCATCAAGGTTATCCCGCATATTTTTGCGCATCATACCGCCGCCTGAAGGGTAATTAGTTATATTATCAAGGTATCCGTCGGGATTAACGCAGGGTACAAAATATAATTCTGTATTGTCAATTATGGTCTTAATGTGCGGGTCTGTGCTGTAATGTTCCAACAGGTACCATAAGTAAAAAATAGTAGCAGATAAGCTGCCCGGCTCTCTTGCATGATGCAATGCAGTGACCAGCATTTGGGGTTTCGCGGGTTGGTCAACAGATGGGTTGTTAGAAATTCTTATCCAGTATATCGGCCTTCCCTGTATGCTGTGGAAGGTATCTATCGGCTGCTTCACACTGATCAGCCCGGGGTAAAGCAATTGCATGGAATCAATGATCGTGATCATTTCATTGTAGGTAAAATACCCTCCGTAGGTTCCCAGGTGAAAGTGGGCAGGTACACTTATAGCAGGGCTATTGCTGCAGCTTACGCTTGTGGTTTTGTAATTGTTTTTTTGTGCTTTTTTTTTATTTTGATCCTGGTAGTGCTTTACAACATCTGCGATAATGATGTCCACTTTAAACCCGGCTACCTTTACAGTTTCCAATTCAGTGTCTGAAAAATCGGAAATAAAAAAAGTATTTTTTTTGTATTGGCCATGATCAACGGCTATCCCTAATGCGGAAAGGTCGCGTATAGAGTGGCCTGATGCATCAAGATATATTTTGGCTCGCGAATAATGCTGCTGTTTTTGCGCGTAAGCGATATTAAATGTCAATACTAACAGCAACAATAAAATTAAAGGTCTCATAGAAAATGATATGTTTTTGCAATGTACAACAAGTAAAACAAATATTCAAAATAAATAAATAACACTTCTAAAATTAACGCTTGCCAGCAATATGGTTATTCCTATCTTTGTCACGCTTTTTTAAAGGTGTTGTATTATTGTCATTTCATCTTATTATTATTTAAAAACATTT
>JBIOGX010000021.1:0-15132 GCA_044448445.1 Chitinophagales bacterium | reverse complement strand
GTCCCTGTATCGTGCATCATCATAAAAGTGAACGCCTTGCAGGTCATTAACATCGCCATCGCAATAAGGAGCTATATTCAGTAGTGGTATTCCATTGATTACATGCCTGTAAAAGTCAACAGGGGCAAGTGTAAGTATCGCTTTGATCCCATAAGGGCTTCCCAGAGACCTATTGTATTCCGCATTAAATATTACTCCTTCTCCGCCGCGGGAATGACCCATAGTACCGATATTCTGCATGTCTAACCTACCAATGAACAGCGTACCAAAAGGCCCGCTCCCGGTTGTGTTCCATGTATTCCACAGATCTAAATGGTGCTGTACCAAAACGCCACGTGCATTCATTCCGGCATCAGACAGGCCTCCATCAGTGGCATTAATAGCATTTGCAGAAATGGATATAACAATATAACCGTGACTGGCCATTGTTTGAGCAGCATAATCGTAACCCTCATAACTGACAATTGGCTTATTCCTGCCCGTACATGGCCATGCCGAACTGGTTGCCAGTGTAACAGAGTCGTAACAGGTTTCATGCCGGCCATGAAGCCATATCAGTACGGGAAATGGGCCGGAAATAAGGTCTGCAGGATAATGTACCGACCCGCGCACTTCCATATTAGACGGAAACGCTGCTGCAGCGGGCGGTGTATAGGCAAGATCGCCAAGATTATACTCTGCTTTAATAACCGTATGTGTGCCGGGAAGCCCGGGATCAGGAGTTTGGGCTACAGCCTGAAAATAGTTGGAACAGAGAAAAAACAAAGTCCATAAAAAACCAGG
The DNA here is from genome assembly GCA_044448445.1 of Chitinophagales bacterium. Lineage (GTDB taxonomy): Bacteria > Bacteroidota > Bacteroidia > Chitinophagales > Chitinophagaceae > Nemorincola. The sequence continues at coordinate 14,349 of JBIOGX010000021.1, read as the reverse complement.
TACAATTATTTTCTTAATGGTCATTGTAAATTTTTTGTGATGAAGTGATGTTATTTAGTTAACAGATTTTTGCTGAATTGCCCTAATGACCAGCAACGGCGGCTATTTTTAGACATTTCATTCATATCCGCTTCTTCAACATTGACTTGTCCATAAGTAAGATAAATGCCCGCGCCTTCCTGCAGGCTATTAAAATCATCTGCGGGAATAAGGAAAGTCATATAGCCTTTCCCGTTTTTATGCGATTGTTCATTCCGGGTAAATTCTTTATTGCCAATGTATAGTACATACCTGTTACTGCCAAAAATGAATGGCTTTGATGAAGTAAGGGAGAACCGTACTGTCTCATCTTTCTGTTTAACGGAAGTGGTCTCGGTTTTTGGTTTTTCCTGCGCGATAGCATAGCCTGAAAAGAATAGCATAATGGCCATGCTAAAGAATATAATGATGATTTTTCTCATGTTGGTAATTTTCAATAATATAAATGTAGTAAACTTATTTCTAATAATGCAATACTGTTAGTAAAATAAACAAAAAAAACTGCAACAGATTGCTCTATTGCAGTTTTTTTATAATTTACTCACCAGGAGGAAGGGCGAATTTTGGATTTACCTCGCAATATTTACTGCTCTCAGTTCCCTGATCACAGTAACTTTTATCTGCCCGGGATATTGCATCTCTTTTTGTATCTTATCGGCTATCTCAAATGAGAGGCGGTCGCTGTCGGCATCGCTGATCTTATCTGCTTCTACCATTACACGCAGTTCACGGCCAGCCTGTATAGCGTAGGCCTTTTCTACACCGGGATAAGCCATAGCGAGGTTCTCAAGGTCTTTAATGCGCTGCAGGTAGCTTTGCATCATTTCGCGCCTTGCTCCGGGGCGGGCGCCACTGATGGCGTCACATGCCTGGACAATAGGTGAAATGATATAAGCCATCTCCATTTCATCGTGATGGGCGCCTATGGCGTTTACTACCGAGGCATGCTCGCCGCATCTTTCGGCAACCTTAGCGCCAAGCAACGCATGGCTCAGTTCAGTTTCCTCGTCAGGCACTTTGCCTATGTCATGCAGCAGGCCGGCGCGTTTAGCAAGTTTTACCACTTTTTGCCCTAATCCAAGCTCTGATGCCATAAGACCGCAAAGGTTTGCAGTTTCTTTAGAGTGCATCAGCAGGTTTTGGCCGTATGAAGATCGGAAACGCATCTTACCTACCAGGCGTACCAGGTCTTTGTGTAATCCGTGAACGCCCAGTTCGATAATGGTACGCTCGCCTATTTCCATGATCTGGTCTTCGAGTTGTTTTTTGGTCTTTTCCACTACCTCCTCGATACGGGCAGGGTGGATTCGTCCGTCCTGTACCAGGCGTTGTAAGGATAGGCGGGCTATCTCACGGCGCAGGGGGTCGAAGCAACTCAATACGATTGCTTCAGGGGTATCATCAATAATCAGGTCAACCCCGGTAGCTGCTTCCAGTGCGCGTATATTACGCCCTTCACGCCCTATGATCTGGCCTTTTATTTCATCGCTTTCCAGGTTGAAAACAGTTATTGCGTTCTCAATAGCTTGTTCTGAACCAAGGCGTTGTATGCTTTGTATGATGATCTTTTTAGCCTCTTTTGAAGCGCTGATCTTTGCTTCTTCCATAATGTCCTTCACATGGGCCATGGCACGGGTGCGGGCTTCTTCTTTCACTACTTCCATCAGTTCGGTCTTAGCCTGCTCGGCAGACAGCCCGGCTACTTTCTCAAGGCGTTTTACATGCTCTTCGTGATGGCGGTCAAGCTCAGTGCGTTTAATGTTGTACGCTTCGATCTGGCGATCAAGATTCTCTTTTAAATGCTCATTTTCCTGTACCTGTCGTTGTACAACCGAGGTCTTCTCATTCACAGCCTGCTGTTGTTGCTTTAAGCGATTTTCGCCTTCAACTAACTTCTGGTTGCGTTGGGTTACGTCTTTTTCGTGAGCGCTTTTTAATTGATGGAAATGTTCTTTAGCCTCTAATAATTTTTTTTCTTTTAGTGTTTCAGCAAGTGTTTTGGCGTCTTCTATTGTTTTTTTAGCGATTATTTCTGCTTCTTCAACCTCTTTCTTTGCGTTTTTGGCAAATATCATTTTGCCAAGAAATATGCCTATTACTAACGCCCCTATCGCGGCAACGACAGCGGCTATGATCGCAGTTGGTTCCATAATTTTTTAAAGATTTTATATGATAAATATTCATTGTCAATAATCCCTCCATATATTTAATATTAAAATAGTATAGATAGGTTTAAATTTAGCGTGCTAAGTTAACTAAAGATTTTGGTTTAGAAATGTTAACAATATAGATATAAATACATAATGTTTAAAACTTCTTACACTTATAATAATGTCGGATATTACCTTTGAATTAATCATATAAATGAAGAAATATGGTTTTACCGCTTGCTTACGCCTTTTGCAATGTGCCGCTTATGCCTTTGAGGAGTGATCCCACTCACCGGGCAGAGCAGGTGAGCCAGTTATTGTTTGGTGAAAAGGTGGAAATACTCGAAGTAAATAATAAGGAATGGGCAAAAATAATATGCGCATGGGATGGCCATGAAGGTTGGTGCAAGCGGTCGCAATTGACAACTATGCCTAAAAAAGAGTACCGGAAAGAAATAAAATACCTTGCGGCTACACATAGCGATAAATTAATAATGGAAACAGGCGAAATGTGGTTGCCCTTAGGCAGTGAACTTATAGGATTGAAAGCCGGAAAAATAAAGCCTGTGCATGAAGCCGGTAAATTCAAAGGCAAAAAACTAAATATAAAAGCGGCAACGTTAAGCTGCGAAACACTAAAGGCTGCTGCCTTCCAATACCTTCATGCACCATATCAGTGGGGCGGAAGAAGCATTGCGGGGATTGACTGCTCCGGGCTAACACAAATGACATTCAAGCTATGCAACCGACACATACCACGCGACGCCAGCCAGCAGGCAAATGAGGGGCAACTGGTGGATTTCCTGCAACATGCCCAATGCGGCGACCTGGCATTTTTTGATGATAAAGACGGAAAGATCGTGCATGTGGGTATATTGCTCGATAACCAAACCATCATTCATGCCACAGACACATCGGGCAGAGTAGTTGTTGACCGGATAGACCAGGCAGGAATCATCAGCGCATCCTTACGTTTGCGCACGCATAATCTGAGGTTGGTGAAAAGAATGTTTTAATACTATCAAAAAAAATTACCAGATCTTCATTAAATGATATTTAGGTACTGGTATGCTGTTCTTTAACTTTGCGTAAGTTAAGAAGACAAACACTAAAGGCCGACTTTTATGTACGCAGGAAAAACAAATGCCCACCCTGGCTTTATCTGGAGCGTTCTTACCAACAAATGCCCACGTTGCAGGAAAGGAAATCTATTTATCAATCCCAACCCCTACTATCTTAAGACTACCATGAAGATGCCGGAAGAATGCACTGTTTGCGGACAAAAATTTGAATTGCAAACTGGCTTCTACTTTGGCACCGGCTTTGTGAGCTATGGCATGACTGTTTTATTCAGCGGCCTCACTTTTGTTTTATGGTGGGTTACTATTGGTATGAGTATCAGTGATAACAGGGTATGGTGGTGGCTTGCAGCAAATGCTGTTTTGCTGATCCTTTTGCAACCGCCTATTCAACGCCTTTCAAGGTCTGTATGGATAGCTTTATTTGTGCAATACGATAAAAACCTGCCTGTCGGTAGATAGGTTGGAAGGATCACAAGAATGGGGGTATCACATAGGTGGGAAAAGGATGGATAGGTTATGATGATTTACGTCACGGAAATAATAGGAAACTGCCGGAACTATACTTGTCAAGAGATAAAATAGTAACTTTTTTATTCGCACATTTGGCTTTCCAAAAATTGGCGTCTTTTTGTGTATTTTTACATTTATGAACATGAAATGCCTTTTATACTTCTTTGCTTTTTGCATTGTAGCAGGGATCACTTTCCATGCACAGGCAACCACAAAGAAAAAAAATAAAACTTACTTAAAACTTATAGAAGCTTATACGCAAAGAACCCTGCCCGGCAGAAAAGAATCCCCACCAATGACTGGCACTCATTTCATAATAATATGGGAGTATGCAAAATATCCCGAAACATTTTTCTGGCGTGGAGAAGGTGGCTGGCTGTCGTGCAATATGTTAAAAGCGCATAAAGTTACAAACAGATCACACGATATGCCCAGGGGCATGGATTACAGAACAGAATTTGTTACCGGCGACCAGGTACATAAAGGCGATACGCTGGAATTATCACCAGTGACAGGAGGTAAGTTCCCTATTCCCGCTGAGATACCTAAAGACGCAAAAAACACCTTATTCTTTAAAACCGGGGGAAGTGGCTGGCTATCATTCCCCGTAGATAAGATTACTAAAAAGCAGGATATAGTTATGCCTTGATGAAAATATACTGTAAATGCGATAAATTTGGGCATTTATTAATTGACATTTTTGCGTCCTTATCTTTTGTATAATTCACTTGTTTTCAGATAATTATGCTTTGCGATCTTTGCGCCTTTGCGAGAGACCTTTTTTGCATTGATTTATCCCACTTACAGTATAATAGTCTAATTTTGCACATCAATATAAACTTATGAAGAAACTATTTCTGCTTGCCATATTTTCGCTATTGGGTAATCTGCTCAAAGCCCAGCCATGGATGCTGGCAGGTAATCCCGGCCCTATAAAATTTTCTGATATTATTGCCGCTTATCCAAAACATTCCGGCAAAGAGGATGATGTGGACATGGAAGATGGGCAGCATGGCAAAGTACATAAAGAAGGTGCAAATTATTTATTCGACCGCTGGGCATGGTACTGGCGGCAGCACTTAGATACCAATGGATATATTGTCCCATCCATGAAAACCCTTATTGAATGGCAGAAATACCAGGAAAATATGAGTTCCCGCAATGTTGTTTCAAAAACCACTTCATTCCCTTCCAACTGGGTATTCCAGGGGCCTGCTCAGTCGGCGGGTGGTTATGCAGGCATTGGGCGTATCAATGTAGTAGCCTTCGACCCGGTGGATTCCAATACTTTTTATATCGGCAGCGCCGCAGGAAGCACATGGAAAACAACGGATGGGGGTAACACATGGGTTTCGCTTTATGACCACCTCCCCACCCTGGGTGTAGCCGATATTAAGATCAACCCGCTCAACCGTAATACCATCTATGTAGCTACCGGGGATGGGGATGCGGGAGATGCCTATAGTTCGGGAGTGATCAAATCTTATGACAGAGGCAATACATGGATTACTACCGGCCTCAACTGGCTCCCTACTTTATATCATACAGCACATTCCCTTATCATAAATCCAATTGATACCAACACAATGATCCTCGCTGCTAATTCAGGAATCTACATAACACATAACGCCGGCAATAGCTGGACTAATGTATCTGTTTTTGGCGTTAAACAACTATTATACAACCCCGGCGATACTAACATTATATATGGCACATTGTCGGGCGGTTCAGCGCAGATTATACGGTCAAAAGACGGAGGCAATACATGGAATAACGTTACATCGCTCACAGGCGCACAAAGAATAAATATTGCGGTGAGCCAGGCAAATTCTGCTATTGTAACCGCTATAGCGTCAAATAATAATTCGGGTTTATTGGGTGTTTACAGATCAGTTGATACCGGGGCTACCTATACGCCCGTTTTTGTTGACGACGCCGGTTGCACAAATAATATACTCGGTTATGACCTCGGATTACCTACTTCAAACTGTGGCGGCCAGGGATGGTACGATCTGTGTATTGCTATGGACCCCCTTAACGCTAATTATATCATCATAGGAGGTGTAAATACTTATTATTCTTATGATGGCGGAGTTACCTGGACACTGGCAAACCAATGGTATGCTACTACATGGAATTCGCAGACTGTACATGCAGATAAACATTGCCTTGCATACAACAAACTCACAGGTGCGATCTATGAAACCTGTGATGGAGGCGTATATAAATCCTACGCCCCGTTAACCGGCCCATGGACAGACCTTACCAATGGTATATGTATTACTGAGTTTTACAAAAATGCAGTAGCCAATGGTGTTCCTTTTTGTATAGGTGGCGCACAGGATAATGGAACAAAAATGATCCATGGAGACACTGCAACCGATATCAGAGGTGGTGACGGTATGCAGTGCCGTATTGACTATTCAGACCCTAATAATATTTTCTACGCTTCTTATCCTAACGGCAGCATTGATGTAACTTTTAACGGGGGATTGTCCTATGCCAGTATTACCAACTCGCTTACAGGTTCCGGCGACTGGGTGACGCCTTATATAATACATCCTGCTAATCCTGCAGTATTGCTTTTAGGATATAACCAGGTATTCGCCTCTTATGACTATGGTAATAGCTGGGCTCCTATTTCTCCGGTATTTAGTTCAAATAATATCAATACGATCGCGATACCTTTTACCAATACCAACTATATATATGTTGTGAGCGATGACAATAAAATACATTATACAACCAATTTTGGCGCTACCTGGTCGCTGATCAATGTGCCTGTTCCTGCCTCTAATTATATTTCGGACTTAGCTGTTGATCCAAAAAATGAAAAACGTTTTTGGGTTACAATGAGCGGATATGGCGGTGATAAAGTATTGGGATACAATCTGGCAACAGGCACATGGGCGCATGAAAGCGGCACACTGCCCGATATCCCGGTAAACTGTATCCTCATTGATACTTTCTCATCTGCTAAATATATAGGCACCGATGCGGCGGTCTTTTATAAAGACACTACAATGAGCGACTGGGCTTTGTATAATTCGCACCTCCCCAGTGTACGCGTTTCAGATCTCAATATTAATTATTCCACCGGCGAAATGTGGGCGGCGACCTTTGGAAGAGGTATGTGGAAAACCACAAAAGCCGATCATCCTAACGGTGTGCCTTCTGTTCCGCTTACAGCCGCCACTATTACTGTTTTCCCTGATCCCAATCATGGCATTTTTACCATTAATACAAACTACAAAGAATTTAAAGGCCAATCCGTTACTGTAAAGCTAATGACGCCCGATGGCAGAATAGCCTGGCAAAAAGAAGCTGTTTTCGATAATGCAGGTGATTTGAAAATCAATACAGGCAACCTTTTGAAAGGTGCCTATATATGCGTTGTAAGCAACAAAAATAAGGTAACAAGGAGCAAGGTTGTTGTGTACTAATCATTTCTCTGCCGGCCATAAAAACTGGTGACTGAATATGGATTGAACTATTCCCTATCGCACCAGTGTTACATTACCATGCTTGTAGAATACTCTGCCTGTGTTGGTCACGGCTTCCACTTCATAAACATACACATCAAAGGGTTGTGGCTGTCCTTTGTAAGTCCCATCCCACCCGGCGTCTATGTCACTGCTTTCGTAAACCATATTGCCCCAACGGTTGAATATGCGGAAGTAATTCAAAGTAGCGATTCCTCTCTTAATAATCTTGAAAAGATTATTTGGGCCATTTCCCGGAGCAAAGGCATTAGGTAAGTCAAGCAATGTTTCAGGATCCACGTATATAATTATCGAGTCAACAGTTTTACACCCTTGTTCTGTGGAGCCATATACTATATACTTAGTGTTCACATCAGGGGTCGCCAATGGGTTTGAGATATACACATGATTGAGACCTATTGAAGGATACCACATAAAATTCACACAGTTGGTTTGTGGATTGATCTGGTATGACTCCCCTGGATATATGGTCACGGAATCTTCAAGATATATTACTGCTCCCGGCTCAATGACCACTTTAACACTGAGCGTATCCTTGCAGCCATACTGACTCGTAGCAACCATGGTATAATCCTGCGATGTGATCGCATGTACCCATGGCGCTGACGATGTTGGGCTATCTATATATATAGATGGATACCAGTAATAAGAAACACCTCCCGTGGGTTTGAATTGTACGGAATCATGAGGGCAAAGATTATATACTGAGTCAACATGCGCAAAAATACTAGGGTAAACAGCGATCTTGGCTGAGTCAACTCCTGTACAACCCGCAGAAGTAGTTACGGTAAGTACAATGGTTGTACTGTCGCCTGCGGTAAATACAACAGTTGTCGCAGTAGAGTCATCCAGGTTAATACCCGGCGACCAGTGGTAAATATAATGCGTGTACCAGGCAGGTGTTACACTAGCATGAATATGCAGTGTATCAAACTTGCATACAGCTCTGTTGCCTCCTATATAAACATGAACAGGGTTAGGCTGCACATCGAGATAAAATGAATCAATAATATCAGGGCATCCCGGGTAGTACGCGGTCATAATATACAAAGCAGAAGTATCACAAATAATAGTCGGACTGCCTGCCGTAGAATTAGCAATACCTGTGGTAGGTATCCACTGATAGGTATTTACAGGGTTTCCTGTAGTAAATACCTGCAGCAACGTTCCCTTACAAACAGCCGTGTCATGGGTATGTAAGGTAACGGTATCATACAAAATAGCCACATGAATGGTATCTGATCCCGGGCATCCGCCGTTACTTACCTGTAACCAATAAGTGCCGGATGTGGTCACAGTGATCGAAGGTGTCGTGGCACCTGTGTTCCATAGATAAGTAAAACCTCCCGGGTAGATAACTGACGACTGTAATACTAAGGGTAAACCCTGACATTCAATGGTATCATTGCCAAGGTTGACCACAGGCAAAGGAGTAACCAGGATATGAATGGTATCAGTAGCAACACAGCCATTGTTTACCTGAAGCCAATAAGTGCCGCTTACAGACACATGGATAGTATCTAAAGTGCTGCCCGTATTCCATAAATAGGTATTGCCCGCAGGTTGTATTGACGAGAGTATTAGCGAATCACCGGAACAAAAACCTGTATCATTACCTAAGTTTACAACAGGCAATGGATTGAATACAACATGAAAAGTATCTATAAGCATAGCACAGGGACTGGGGGCATATACCCAATATGAGCCTGCCGTAGTGACAGTAATAGATATTGAGGTGCTCCCGGTGCTCCATGTATAGGAAGTATAACCTGCAGGTGCAGTCAGTGTGATGGAACCAACAGATGCACATGCGCTGCTATCGGCGTGGGCGTATGTTGTATCAACATGCGCAATGCTTACAATAAAAGTATCAATGAACATAGCACAGGTACCGGGGGCATATACCCAATAGGATCCCACTGCACTCACATTGATAGCTATCGTAGTAACACCTGTGCTCCAGGTATAAGAACTGTAGCCTGCCGGCGCAGTCAAAGTAACCGAGGTGATAGGAGCGCATACACTGTCATTCACATGGTTATAGGTTGTATCCACAAGCGCAACATCCACATATATACTGTCCTTAGCAACGCATATTTGCTGGAATGAAATATCATCAAGTGCAAAATCATTTCCGTTCAAAGCAGTACATTCATCATAAATACAAATAGTAGCTGTAGTACTGGCGCCGCTGTTCCAGGTAGCATAAAAATTAACCCATACACCCGGAGCTGAGGTTATTGCATCCGGAGTTCCGAGAAGCACTCCATTTATCATGAATTGAAGTATTGGAACGCCAGGCCCAACATCGGCAGTTGACCAGTTAGCAACCCAGGCTGAAAAAGTATAATCGGTATTAGGTGTTACAGGGATTGTTTGACACCATACACTCGTAGCGGTGGACGCTCCGTTTATTGCCATCATATTACCAGTACCTGTTGTGTGGTCTCCAAAAGATACAGCTCCCGGATGATCAAGAATTGGATTAGTTGTAATAGCATAAGTACCTTCAGGGACAAGAGAACTTGGCCCTGATACATAAGTATAAGTGCTTGTGAATCCTGTATTGCCCAGGCTGAAATCACCATTATAAACAAGATTATACGGAGTGAGCGATTGTACGGTAATATCATACCATCCCGAAGTTGTGCCAACAGTAATTTGCGGCCTTAACACAGTTGAACTTGATAAACCGGTAATTGGCGTCCATGCAATACTTAAAACAGAATCAGTGCCAATAACTGTTGCTCTAAGGGTGTCTGTGCCATGTTCACAAATATGAAGGGTATCGGGAAGGGCTATCGTATTGCAGGTACTGCCGCAGGCATAAGTACTGCAACTCGCATAGACTTCAGATACTAATGAATTTGTTCCTGTTGCCGAAGAAACGGTTCCATAAACATTTAACCCCGTCGGGTTTGATGATGGGCTGGCAACATTCAAATCAACTACTTCTATATTAAAAGTGTGTGTCCCCGCAGTTAACCATACTGTTTGTGTATAAAAAGTATAAGCAGCAAAGCCTGTAGCCGGAGCGGGTAATATGATAGTACCATCAATATTGGCGGCGGAAGTATAATTGTCGCTGGAGATATTAAAAGTGAGCTTAATGCTATCCGCAGTACACATTCTGAATGGCCTGCCCAATGTCATATTGAGCGGTATTCCCGTACCTGGGTCGGTATAGGTATTTGAATTAAGGCAACTGATCCAGTTACCCGGGTTCCCAACAGGGTTAGTGATCCATGCGCCGCCGATAGGAGTTACTACATCTGCCTTATTACCGGGTATTACTTCTATAAGCCCCGGTATTGGTGTTCCGGCGATAGCTGTAGCCACACCTGGAGAAACTGCGGTAAGTATCCAGTGCGGATCAGGAACTGGAGTAGCGCCATTTGCTCCGCCGGGTATTGCCAATCCCGTAATAGGATTATAACCGGTATTTATGATCAATGAATTGGTCAGGCACTGCGCCCGGGCAGAACCGCCAATAATGAGAAAAAACAAGAAAAGTATATATCTATTCATGCTTAAAAGCGACTACTTTGTATTATTTTTTCTTAATAGACTTCACTAACATACCTAATGGTTGGGAAATTACATAAAATTATTTATTTCACCAAATAAATACTAATCAATAGCGAAAAGATTGCTAAGGAACGTTGACAAAATAAAATACACTAAGTTGAATAGTTATTTTTCTTTTATGCGAGGCGTCCCAACAATCGTCGGGACGAATAGCAAGCTATTTAAAGACTTTGCAACGAAGCAGAAATGGAAAAGAACAGTCAAATTGATGGATTTTATTTTGTCATCGTTCCTAAAGGCTGATCTGTTCTTGTGTTACAGATATATCAGTAATTGCCGGGCAAAGAAATTATTTCTTGCCTTGAGCAATTGGTTAGGAACGTTGACAAAATAAATGCTACCATATTGCGAAGTTACCTGCCGGCAGGCAGGTTTTTTATTTTTTCATCCCAACCAAAGGTCGGGAGCGAATAGCAAGCTATTTAAAGATTTGGCAACGCCGAAAAAATGAACGGCGCAGCCCTCATCGAGGCAATTAAAAAATAATTAACAACGAGATAAAAAGAACAAGTAAGATGGTGGTAGTTATTTTGTCATCGTTCTTTAGAGAGAAGTGAGTTACCTTATCAGCGTTACATTGCCCTGTTTCCGGCATACTCTGCCTGTGTTGGTAATTGCCTCTATTTCATATACATACACACCCAAAGGCTGTGGTTGTCCTTTGTAAGCTCCATCCCAGCCGGCGTCTATATCCTTACTGTCGTAAACCATAGTACCCCACCGGTCGAAAATGTGGAAATAATTCAAACTTGCTAATCCCTTCCTCATTACTTTCAGGTAGTTGTTAATGTCTGTGCCCGGAGTAAATGCATTGGGTATCGCAATCAATGTAGCAGGAGAAACACGTATCTTGATGGAATCTACTGTAGTGCAAAATTCTGTGCTGGCGTGTACAATATATGTTGTGTTTACAGCGGGCGTAGCTATAGGATCAGATACCCCGGTATTATTAAGCCCTAATTCCGGCCACCATGAAAAATATGTACAATTGGTTTGGGGAGCAATAATGTACGATTCTCCGGGATATATTACCGTCGAATCTTCCAGGTAAATCACAGCAGCGGGATGAACAATAATGCTGGCCGAAACTGTATCTTGGCAACCAAACTGGCTGGTACCTATGATCGTATAACTCTCGGATGTGATAGGATGTATCCATGGCGACTGGGTATTGGGGGCGCTTACATAAATACTGGGTATCCATTGGTAAGTAACTGTTGTTGGTTCAACCAGTGTCGGTATAATATAAGGGCGGAATTGTGTAGAATCACCCGGACATAAAAACTTAAGTGCCGAATCTGGAGCTATAGTAAGAAAACTACTCGGGTGTACATTGATCATTATTGAATCTGATCCTACACAACCTGCAGGAGTGGTCACTGTGAGTATAAGATCTGTAGTATCGCCTGCGGTAAATACAACAGTAGTAGCAGTGGAATCATCCAGGTTAACGCCGGGCGACCAGTGATAGATATAATGCGTGTACCATGATGGCGTTACATAAGCAGTAATGTGTACCGTATCGTTCATACAAACTGATCTGGGTGGCCCAAAATAACCGACAATAGGATTCGGCTGTATATCAAGATGGAATGAATCAATAATGTCCGGGCAACCGGTATAAGAGCCGGTTAAAACATAGGTAGCAGACACAGAAGTAATTATAGTGGGGTCGGCTACATTAGATGTTGCCATGCCGGTTGTAGGCCGCCACTGGTAGCTGACAATAGGATTTATTGCGACACTGGGCGAAAAAGATGCACCCTGGCATATGGCTGTATCTCGCTGGGGAAAGGCGAAACTGGCGTTTACAATAAGTACATGGATCGTATCTGCATTGGGGCATCCGTTAGTATCTGTTACCGTTACCCAATAAGTACCGGTAACACTGGCAACTAATGTAGTTGTTGTTATCGGTGCGGATAATACAGGTACTGCACCCCAAACATAGGTAACGCTTGTTGTATAAACAGTCGAAGATTGCAGAGTAACAAAATTTCCTAAGCATGAAGCAGTGTCAGACCCCAGGTTAACTGAGGGCTGAGGTTTTATCGTGACCGTTATAGTATCATTGCCAAAACATCCAAGGCTATCAAGGGTTAACCAATAAGTTCCTGCTGTATTTACGGGCAGCGTCCCTGTTGTATCTCCTGTACTCCATAAATAAGTCTCACCGGGAACACGGACCAGCGGGCTGTTTAATATCTTTGTATTTCCTGCACAGAAAGTTGTATCCTGCGGGCCAATATTCACTCGGGCAACTACTTCCCTTACTTTTATTGTATCTGAATTTACACATCCATAAGGCTTTGAAATGGTCAACCAGTAATTAGCGCCCGGAAATACCGGCGGCGTAACAGCAACAGATGTTGAAGTTGAGCCTGTGCTCCATAAATATTGGGCGCCCGGGGTTCCCGGATTTGGCGACAATACTACACTATTGGTACATATTGCTGTATCATTTCCTAAAGTAAACGGAATGATGTCGGGATTAAAAAAATATAATGCTTTAATTGAGTCTAAGGTTAATTGTTTACTGTAAACAGCTATATCATCTATCTTTCCCTTAAATGCATTTGTATTGCTTGTATAATCATAGCCCACATTAAACACATCCGTGCTTATAAGCGGATAAAAATAATCCACAAAACTCCCAATGAGTGTGGTATCCACATATAGCTGGTAGCTGTTGCCGCCTCTCGTAAAGACAAGGTGGTGCCATTGGTTTAAACTAATTGGAGTACTCAGGTGCAGGCTTTGTCCCCCAAACAAAATTGATACTGTATCCCCGGCTACGCCTATCGTACCATTATTCATTACTAGGCCAAAACCATTCCCGTTTACGTGGCCATTATATATGATCAGGGAAGACTGCTTTACAGTTGTGTATATCCAGCAGGCATAACTAAAATCAGCAGCGGCTGAAAAATATGGATAGTAACGCATCAAACTGTTTACGCCGTTAAACCGATATGCCGTATTTACATTCCCGAACCGGTCAGTGTCAGGTACAGGAGCTATAGTTCCTGTTCCGGTAACTGTCAGGTCACGCCCACCGCCGCCATGGTCTGTTGTGTCAGCGCAAAAAGGATACCATGCCAGCAGGTTGGCAGTAGGTATCTGGCTGAATACAGTATGGGTAATTAATATTGCAAATAGAACAAGTAATATTCTTTTCATAAGGCACTTTGTCAAACAAATATAAAAATACAATACAAATATATAAAAGTTAAGCAAAAAGAAGCTTTTTATTTAATATTTTAATAATCAATCTTCATTTTTATATTAAAAAAAATAATTTACATATTAGGCGCAGCATCCCTTACTTTTTTCAGACTGCAACCTACCTGTTTAAGACACCCAAATTTTCATTTTCGTTGGTAAATACCACAGATATATTAAAATTTAAATGGAGCTGCGGCTATTCTTTTAAATTCTTCCCATATATCTTTTACCACTTCCGCTGCAGGCTTTATT
>JBIOGX010000020.1:0-15180 GCA_044448445.1 Chitinophagales bacterium | reverse complement strand
TGGTATCGTACGGCTTTTAGTTTACAATTTTGGCGGGTTAAAAATGATTGGTTTTTCACTCTGTCACAGGTGATAACTGCACAAAGTTAAGCTGAGTTTTGAGATTCTGCTGTTGCAGTTGTCACCTGTGACGGAGCAGCCGCCAGCAGGTTCTCTTTTTGTGACTTTAAATATTTTTTCCTTCTATTTGTCCATTGTCTTTTTAGGGGTTCAGTACTGATATGTGCTGCTTCTGGTGTCAGCCAATCACAACTCATATGAGGTCTCAAAAGATTATAGCTATTAATACTCTTTGCAACTGCCATCAGGGCTTGGGTACGTGATCTAAATACTTGACTTAGGCCAAACTCTGTTTTAAGAATGCCGTTTACCCTTTCGGCTATTGGGTTTTCATATGCCTCTCCGAACTCAGTCATGCTAATCTCAATACCTTCTTTCCGAAGTATGTCAACATAATCATAGCTGCAATATTGTACTCCTCTGTCCGAATGGTGGATCAGATAGTTGCGGGTGCCGCGATTGGATAAAGCCATTTTTAATGCTTTGATCGTTCCTTCATTAGTGAGTTGATGATGAAGGTGATATCCCATAATCTTTCTTGAATAGGCATCCGTAATCAAAGACAAATAATTAAAGTCATATCCAATGCTTATATAGGTAATATCCGCTACCCATACTTGTTCCGAACCAGTCACTTCAACTCCCTTAAGCAAATTATTATACTTTCGGAACCAGTGGTTAGATTGAGTTGTTTTAGGCTGCCGCTTCCTTTTTGTAATCAATAGACCATGCCTACGAAGCAATCTGTTAAGCTTGTCGCGGCCCATGTTAATGCCGTTACTCCGAAAGGGGCGATAAAGACATTTATACAGTTTACGAAGGCCAAGCCCTGGTAACTCTCTTCTCACCTGTGCTATCATATCCAAAACGATGAGCTCTTCCTGCTCTTCATCTGAAATCGCCCAATTTCTCTTGTAGTATGCTTGCCGGCTTTTACCAAACAACTTACAAAGAGGCCCGACGCCCATCCTTGTAATACGCTTCTCTTTGATCAGCGTCACTGCTTGGTGCCATGCTTTTTTCTGAGCGGAACTTTTAGCTCTTGCTCCGCATAATCTATCATTGCATTGAGACCGTAGATCATCACGTTTGCCTTCTCCAACGACTTTTCCAATTTTTTGATCTGCTGCCTAAGCATTTTGGTGTCCTTTCGCTTACGGGGCTGCATCTTAGGCAAAGGTACTGCGCCATTCTCCAATTTTTTCTTCTGCTCCCTGACCCAGTTTGAGAGCATATACGTATTCGGTAGGTGGAACTTCTCGGCCACCTTCTTGGCCGACCAACCTTGATACAATACCAGGTTCACCATCCGGGCTCTCTGGTCCACACTAAATTCAAACTGCTTTAGAAATTTTTCTTCCATCTATTTTGGCTTTTGTGCCAAAACTGTAAACCTATAGACGGATGAGACCACCTTTGTTGGATGGGAGTAACCCAGAAAAACATGACAAACAATAAAATAGAAATCTATCCCAACCCAACAACCACAGAACTAACCATTACCTCTACAAATAAACTAACCAAAGTAGCTATTAGTAACCTGTTAGGACAAACAGTATATACCCATGAATATAACACAGAACAGGTGCAGGTGAGTGTAGCAGACCTACCAAAAGGCATCTACTTTGTAAAGGTCAATGGGACTGAAGTAAGAAAGTTTGTAAAATTTTAGAACAATTCCCTTTAATAGAACATTATTTTAGTCTTGCAGCCTTATTTATCAAGGCCGTAGTTGTAAGTTATCCTTTCCAGCTTTAGAGTTCCGGTCAGTGATTCTAAAAAGTTGGACAGGTCTATTGCGGGGCGCGGTAACATTTGTCCCTGATCTTCTTTCATTTTATTATTATAGTAAAACCGGAACGTATAACCCGGCACATCCATTACTTTCTGGTGACTGATAACAAACTGCTCCGGGTTACATTTTTTTATCAGTGCATTTAATTGTGTAAGCTGTGCAGGCGAAAGCTGCCCTGAATATGTGCCATTCAGTGCCCCTTTCCCCGGTATGCATGAAAAAAGCAACCTCCCTGACGAGTCAATCTGAAATTGTACATGCCGGTAATCAGCTATGATCATACCGCTACCGGCACGCCCGTAAAATACTTTCTGAAACGAAAACGGAGGATCATTTGACACGTTTTGCTGTGCGAAAGCATTTCCTGTAAACAGCAGCAGAATAAATACAATTATGGGCAACCTCATTGTTTACAAATTTATAGCTCTTTTAAATAGCGATGAAAGATGATCAATCTTACTTCTTCAAACTCTCCACCAACGCCACATACTTGGTCATAGCATCATCGGCAGAAGCGCCTTTTAATTCGGTCCAGGCATTGCGTTTTGCTTTGCCTACAAAATCAAATGGGTTGGAGGGGCCTTCGTCGGGGGCGTCGCCTTCGGTGGCTTGTTTGTAGAGGCTGTATAATTTCAGCAGGGTATCATTATCGGGGCGGGAGGTGAGCTGCTTGCTGTCGGCAACTGCTTTTTCGAATGTTTCTTTTGTGGTCATTGTGGGTTATTTAAATTTCACGCAAAGTACGCAAAGAAATTTTAACCCCTGCAATTCTGCGGGGCAGGCTGAGGAGAACGCAGATGGTATGGCAGAGGGCGCAGAGGCTCTGGTTTAATTCGTTACGAGGTGGGTATAGTGTGCGCTGTTGAGTTCTGTGTTTGCTTGCTCGGCAACCTCAATGATAGAAAAATCGGATAAAGGTTCGCCCTTAGTCTTACGCACTGCGGTGGTATGCTCAAAGTGGGCGGATGGCTTGTTGTCATTTGTTCTTACTGTCCATCCGTCTTTTTCGGTATGCACATCACGGGTGCCGAGGTTTATCATAGGCTCAATGGCCAGCACCATGCCTTCCCGCATTTTCTTACCATGGCCGCGGCGGCCGTAATTAGGTACCTGGGGGTCTTCATGCAGTTGCCTGCCTACGCCATGCCCTACCAGCTCACGCACCACGCCGTAGCCATGTTCACCAAACGTAAATTGTTCTATTGCAAAAGATATATCGCCTATGCGGTTGTTCTCACAGGCCTGCGCCACGCCGAGGTACACCGACTCCTTGGTAATCCGCATTAACTTTAGTACTTCGGGCTTAACATTGCCTATGGCGTAGGTGTATGCAGAATCACCGTGATAGCCATTCATGTAAACGCCGCAATCCACAGAGATAATATCACCATCTTTCAGTTCATATTCACCGGGGAAACCATGTACCACGACATCGTTTACAGAGATACATAATGAGTATGGGAAGCCGCGATACCCCTTAAAAGAAGGGATCCCGCCGTTATCACGGATGAAAGCCTCGGCCATCTTATCAACAGAAATTGTTTTGATACCGGGCTTTAAAAATTTTGCCACCTCGGACAAGGTGGCAGAAACCATTAAAGCGCTTTTACGGATTATCTCAATTTCTTCTTTGCTGCGAATGTGTATCATAAACCCCCGGCCCCTAAAGGGGAGCACTATGTTCAATAACTATTTAGCTAATTAACTTCTTTAACCTTTTAACTTTATAACCAACTAAGCAGACGCCCTGCTTGTGGTTGAGGTACGCCCCATAATACGGCCTGTTTTCATCAAGCCATCATAGTGGTTCATGAGGAGGTAGCCTTCCACCTGTTGCAAGGTATCGAGGATTACCCCAACACCGATCAGCATGGAAGTGCCGCCAAAGAACGAAGCGAAACCACTTGTAACATGCAACAACGAGGCTATCCCCGGCAAAATACCCGCAATAGCGAGGAAACAAGCGCCCGGTAACGTAATGCGGTCCATAATAGTAGCAATATAGTTAGCGGTAGGCTCACCTGGTTTTACACCTGGTATAAAGCTGTTGTTGCGCTTCAGGTTGTCGGCCATTTCTGTCGGGTTGAAGATCAAAGCCGTATAGAAATAAGTAAACGCAATCACCAGTATAGCATAGATCAGGTTGTACCACAAAGAGGTGTAGTCTGATAAGGCATGCACAAAACCGGCAGCCTTCTCATTATTGGTAGCAAAACCGAGGAACATAGAAGGGATGAACATCATTGCCTGGGCAAAGATAATGGGCATTACACCTGCAGAGTTCACTTTCAAAGGAATGAAATCGCGTGAGCCACTGACTTCTTTGGCAGCATTGCTGCTGCCAATGATGCGGCGGGCATAGTTAAGCGGTATCCGGCGTACTCCCTGCGTAAGTAATATAAGGCCAATGATCACTGCAATGAAAATGGCAAGCTCTACGAGGAATATCAGTAAGCCGCCGCCACCGCCTACGTTTTTCTGGCTGAACTCACCGATAATTGAGTGCGGGAAACGGGCAAGGATACCCACCATGATGATGAGTGAAGTACCATTACCAATGCCACGGTCCGTGATCTTTTCACCCATCCACATTACAAACAAAGTACCGGCAGTAAGGACAACAACTGTTGTCATCCAGAACAGGAACGGGCTGTAATCGGGAGCGAGCGCCTGCTGATATGACGGAGAGCGGAGGTAAGCTACATAAGCGCTTGCCTGGAAAGCAGTAACTATTACGGTAAGGTAACGGGTGTAGGTAGTGATCTTGCGGCGTCCGCTGTCTTCCTTCTGCATTTTGGCAACCTGTGGTATTACAATACCGGCAAGCTGCATGAAGATAGAAGCGGAGATATAGGGCATTACACCCAAAGCAAAAATTGAGGCACGGCTAAAGGCGCCGCCCGCAAACATATTAAGGATGCCGAGCAATCCGCCGGGACCATTAGTGTCGGTCAGTCTTGAAGGGTTAATACCAGGCAAAGCAACGTAACATCCTATACGATAAACAAGCACCAAAGTTATAGTATATAGGATACGCTTACGAAGTTCGTCTATGCTCCAGATATTTTTAAGTTTATCAATTAATTTCTTCACAGGAACTATTGTTAATCAAAATGAAATGCGAATAAACGATAAAAGACGCATTTCTCCAAAAAATGCGTCTTGTTACGTTAGAGAATTTCTATGGTAGCCCCGGCTGCCGCAATCGCTTCTTTGGCTTTTGCGCTGGCCGCATTCACCTTGAAAGGTATCTTAGCTTTAAGTTCACCATTACCCAATATTTTTATAAGATCAGTACGATTTATCAGCCCGTTCATATAAAGCACATCAGGAGTAAACTCCTTCAGGTCATATTTTTCGATCAGGAAGTCGAGCTGGCCGAGGTTGAACACCTTGTAGTCCACACGGAAGGGGTTAATAAACCCACGCTTAGGCATACGGCGCTGTATGGGCATCTGGCCGCCTTCATGGCCTCTTTTAGACTGGTAACCGGTACGCGCCTGCTGGCCTTTTGTACCTTTTGTAGCAGTACCGCCATGGCCGCTACCCTGGCCACGGCCAATACGTTTTCCCTTCTTTGTTGAACCTTCAGCAGGTTTCAGATTGTGCAGTTGCATTGTTACAATTTTTGAACTTGCGCGGAATGTATAACCGCTCGCAAATCAGTTAAAAAAAATTTAGTTCGACAGGCTCACTATGACAGCGGGCCTCATTTATTTATTTCACTTCTTCCACTTTCACGAGGTGGTGTACCGCCTTAACCATGCCCAATATCTGCGGTGTTGCCTCCACTTCTACAGAATAAAGCATTTTGCGTAATCCTAAAGCCTTCAAGGTGCGCTTCTGGCTCTCCATACGGTCAATACCGCTTTTCACCTGTGTTATTTTTATCTTAGACATCGTATTAAAATTTAAAACCCCAAATCCGCCGCGGCGGAGCTTATTTACCCTTTTAACTTATTAACCTTTTAACTTATTAACCGTTAAATACCTTCTTCAGGCTGATGTTACGGTCTTTAGCCACCTTAATCGGCTCGCGGAGCATAGCCAATGCGGTGAAAGTAGCTTTTACCACATTGTGCGGGTTAGCGGAACCGAGAGATTTAGAAAGCACATCGGTGATACCGGCAGCTTCAAGCACAGCACGCATGCTGCCTCCTGCAATAACACCTGTACCATGCGCAGCCGGTTTAATAAGTACCTTAGCTGCGCCTTCTTTAGCAAGTTGCTCATGAGGAATGGTACCGTGCATTACAGGCACCCTGATGAGGTTTTTCTTGGCATCATCAATACCTTTAGTGATCGCTTCCTGCACTTCTTTAGCTTTTCCAAGCCCGTGGCCTACCACGCCATTGCCATTGCCAACCACTACAAGCGCAGAAAAACTGAAAGCGCGGCCACCTTTTGTAGTTTTCACCACACGGTTGATAGCCACTACTTTTTCATGCAGTTCCAGGTCTCCGCCTTTTATACGACTTATTTGTACTTTCGACATTTTATTTTTATAATTAGCTTATCAAATCTGCCTATCGCTGCCGGCAGGCAGGTTAAAATTTCAATCCACCTTCGCGCGCTCCGTCTGCTACGGCTTTAACACGGCCATGATACAGGTAACCGCCACGGTCAAATACGCAGGTTTCGATACCCAGCGCTTTGGCCTTTTGCGCAAGCGCTTTACCTACACTCATAGATTTTGCAACCCTGGCGCCTGCCTGTGCAGCAATATCCTTTTCACGGGAACTCGCGGCGGCAAGTGTAGCGCCATTATTGTCGTCTATCAGTTGCACATAAATATCCTTATTGCTGCGAAATACAGAAAGCCTGGGCTTCTGCGCAGTGCCATGAAGTTTGGTGCGTATGCGCCAACGCAATTTCTGGCGGCGGATTACTTTTGGATCTTGTGACATTTTATCTCTGTTTTACGGGCTCACCCTGTTAAAGATGGCTGCCGGAGTTACTATTTTGTCTGAACCATGATCTACCTGATTAAAGGTTTACCCTGATTCAATATTAATTACTATTTAACCTATTAACTTCTTAACTTATTAACTATTACTTACTTGCAGACTTACCAGCTTTGCGGCGAACTATTTCTTCAGCGTAGCGCACACCCTTACCCTTGTAAGGTTCAGGTTTGCGGAGACCGCGTAATTTAGCTGCTATCTGGCCAACTAATTGTTTATCATTCGACTCAAGAATAATCCTTGGGTTTTGTCCTTTTTCAGCAATTGCAGACGCTTTTACTTCTTTCGGTAATTCAAATATAATATTATGTGAAAAACCTAAAGCAAGATCTATCAACTGTCCCTGTACTGTAGCACGGTAACCTACACCCACCAGTTCCAGTTCACGCTTAAATCCTACAGTAACGCCGGTCATCATATTTGCGATGAGCGAACGATACAAACCATGCAACGCACGATGGCGGATCTGGTCTGTTGGACGTTCAACGATGATGTGGCCGTCTTCAACCTTGACCGTAATATCACGGTCAATGTTTTGTTTTAATTCACCTTTGGGGCCTTTCACCGTCAATTCATTGGTTGGTGAAACTGACGCTGTTACCCCTTTCGCAAGCACTACCGGCTTTTTACCTATACGAGACATAAAAAATTAAAAATTAAAAATTAAAAATTAAAAAAGCCGTGTTCAGTTACCGTATAGAGAACTTAATATTATCAGCCTTCTCTTTATCTGTTTTAGATTTGACAACTTTTAAAAAATTGTCAAATCTGGTATTGTCAACTATTAATAAATATTACACATTACTTCACCACCTACATTTTGCGTACGTGCTTCTTTATCGGTCATCAGGCCTTTAGAAGTAGAAACGATAGCGATACCGAGGCCATTTTGTACACGGCGGATATCAGCAGGCTTTGCATACTGGCGCAGACCCGGGCGGCTGATGCGCTCCAATGACTTTATTGCCGGCTCCTTGGTTTGCGGGTCATATTTCAGGGCTATCTTAATAAGCCCCTGTTTGTTATCATCCGCAAATTTGTACTTCAGTATGTAACCCTTTTCATACAGTATCTCGGTAATGCGCTTCTTAACATTAGAAGCCGGGATCTCTACGATACGGTGACGGGCCATCTGTGCGTTGCGGATACGGGTCAGGAAATCTGCTATTGGATCTGTTACCATTTTTTTAATTGAGTTTTGTAAACAATATTTGTTACGAGTATCAGGTTACCTTTTAGTATCCTGACTTTGAAACGCCTTTGATTGACTGCCATAGCCCCGACAGCTACCGGGACGAAGGTGGTCAAATACATTACCAGCTTGCTTTACGAACACCCGGTATTTTGCCATCCAGAGCCATGTCGCGGAACACCAGGCGGCATACGCCAAAATAGCGTAAATACCCTCTGGGGCGGCCGGTAAGCTGGCAACGGTTCCTGAGGCGCACTGCTGAAGAGTTCCTCGGCAACTTATCCAAAGCTGCATAGTCTCCGGCTGCTTTCAGGGATGCACGTTTTGCGGCATACTTAGCTACCATTTGTTCGCGTTTACGCTGGCGGGCTTTTACTGATTCTTTTGCCATAGTTTATTTTAGTCTTTTTTACCTGTTTTATCCATGTTTGTAAAAGGCATGCCCATTTCTTTCAACAGTTCATAGGCTTCTTCATTCGTCCTGGCGGTGGTAACAAAAGTTACATCCATACCGCTGATACGCGCCACTTTATCAATGTTTATTTCAGGATAAATGATCTGCTCGGTGATACCCAATGTATAATTACCACGGCCATCAAATGATTTTTCGCTGATACCTTTAAAGTCACGTACGCGCGGCAGTGAAACGGAAATAAAACGGTCCATAAATTCATACATCTTCACATGGCGCAGCGTAACGCGGCAGCCGATAGGCATGTTTTTACGCAGTTTGAAGTTGGATATATCCTTTTTGGACATCGTAGGTATCGCCTTCTGGCCGGTAACAAGTGTCATTTCACTAACTGCATCATCTATCATCTTTTTATCAGATGTAGAGCCCTTTACGCCCTGGTTCAGGCAAATCTTCACCAGCCGTGGGCATTGCATAACTGTTGTGTACCCGAATTTCTTCATCAAAGCGGGCACTACTTCATCCCTGTACTTTTTAAGTAACCTCGGGCTGTATGTTGTTGTCGTTGCCATTATAATTATTTTATAGCCTCCCCTGATTTTTTAGATACCCGTACAAAACCTGTTTCGGTACGGTCGCGCTTAACACGCGCCGGAGCTTTGGATTTAGCGTCCCACAACATCACGTTAGAGATATGGATGGGAGCTTCTTCCTTCACTATCGCACCCTGCGGGCTTTGTGCGTTAGGCTTAAGGTGCTTGGTTACAAGGTTCACACCTTCTATAAGCACGCGCCCTTCGGTGGGGTTCACCGAAAGCACTTTACGTGGCTGGGTGCGGTCTTTGTCGTCGCCGGCAATAACCACCACGTTGTCGCCTTTCTTAATGTTGAATTTCGGTTTAAATCTCTGTTTCACTTTACTATGAATTAGCGTTGTCTTTACCGCTTTTTTTACGGGCAGCAAAGGTACAACAATTTTACAATACTTCCGGTGCGAGGGAAACAATTTTCATGTATCCTTTGTCGCGTAATTCACGGGCTACGGGGCCAAATATACGGGTACCACGGGGCTCATCGGCAGCATTAAGCAGCACGACAGCATTATCATCAAAATTGATGTAAGAGCCATCCTTGCGGCGCAGCTTGTTCTTGGTACGAACGATAACCGCTTTTGATACGGTACCTTTCTTAATACCCCCACCGGGCAGCGCGTCTTTAACTGTTACCACGATCTTGTCACCAATACCGGCGTAATCTTGCCCCGAATTGCCCAACACACGTATGCAAAGCACTTCTTTGGCACCGCTGTTGTCGGCTACATTGAGCCGGGATTCTTGTTGTATCATCTTATAATGTTACTTAGCTTTTTCAATAATTTCTACCAGGCGCCAGCGCTTTGTCTTGCTCAGCGGGCGTGTTTCCATAATACGCACCACATCGCCAATACCGGCATTGTTTTGCTCATCATGTGCATGGAAACTTGATGATTTCTTCAAAAACTTCCCATAAATGGGGTGTTTAATTTTACGCTCAACAGTAACCGTGATGGTTTTTGTCATCTTGTTGCTGCTAACGACCCCTATTCGGGTTTTCCTGCTTTTTCTTTCAACCGTCATAATTGACATATAATTTATTAGAAACCTAATTCTCTTTTACGCTGTTCTGTTTTCAGGCGCGCAATGTTGCGGCGCTGTATCTTGATGGATAGCGGATTCTCAATAGGATTCACCGCATGACTAAACCTCGTTTTCTTCAGGCGCATCTGCTCATCACTGACCTTTTCGTTCAGTGCTTCATTATCCAGCGAGCGATAATCATCGTTCTTCGCATTTTTTGCTTTTGCCATTGTTTATTTTTTAGTCGTAAGTCGTGAGTCGTAAGTTGTAAGTCTATCTTATAACCGCTACTCCTGACTATTTTTATTTCAAAATGCTTTCATTACAATCCTAATTCCCTGTCACAAATTCCTAATTCCTTATTCACCGGCGTAATCATGACGAACCACGAATTTTGTTTTGATCGGCAACTTTTGTGCGGCAAGCAACAATGCTTCCTGCGCAACCTTCATCGGAACGCCATCTAATTCAAACATGACCAGTCCCGGTTTCACCACGGCAGCCCAAAATTCGAGGTTACCTTTACCTTTACCCATACGCACCTCTGCGGGTTTGCGGGTAATCGGCTTGTCGGGGAAAATACGTATCCACACATTACCTTCACGTTTCATGTGGCGGGTCATTGCCTGGCGCGCAGCTTCTATCTGTCGGTTAGTGATCCATTTTGGCTCCATAGCTTTGAGGCCAAATGAACCAAAAGCTACCAAAGTTCCGCGTTGTGCGTTGCCCCTGATCCTGCCTTTATGCGCTTTACGATGTTTTGATTTTTTCGGTTGTAACATTGTTACAATTTTTATTAAAGTATTCTAAACAATATTATTTACGTCCTCCACCTGCTGCCCCACCTGAACGGCCACGGCCTCCACCGCCGCCTGCTCCGCCACGGCCACCGCCTGTTCCGCCACGGCGCTCACCACCACCGGTTCCACCGCCGCCACGACGTTCACCGCCGCCGCGTTCGCCACCACCGCGACGTTCACCACCGCCACGGCGTTCGCCACGTTCACCGCCACGCTCGCCGCCACGGGACTCAGCGCCCTGAAAGCCGCCTGCCGGGCGATTACCACGGCTGTCGGAGTTTGCAGAGAAGTTAGGGTTCAGCTCACGCTTGCCCAAAACCTCACCTTTACATATCCATACTTTCAATCCTATTTTACCATATACGGTCATTGCGTAAACCGAAGCGTAATCAATATCCATACGGAAAGTATGCAATGGCGTACGTCCCTGTTTAAATTCTTCACTACGTGCTATTTCCGCCCCATTAAGACGACCGCCCGCTTTGATCTTGATACCTTCTGCGCCCATACGCATAGCTGTAGAGATAGCCATCTTGATAGCGCGCTTGTAACTTACGCGGCCTTCGATCTGGCGGGCTATAGTTTCCCCTACTATCATGGAGTCAAGCTCAGGGCGGCGGATCTCCATAATATTGATCTGCACGTCTTCTTTCTTCGTGAGCTTTTTAAGCTCTTCCTTGATACGGTCCACTTCAGTGCCGCCCTTGCCTATAATAATACCCGGCTTAGAGGTATGGATAGTAACGATCAGCTTGCCCAGCGTGCGCTCTATAACGATACGGGATATCCCGCCTTTACTGATACGCGCATTGAGGTAGTTGCGGATCTTATGGTCTTCAACCAGCTTCTGGCCGAAGTCCTTTTTCTCGCCATACCACATTGAGTCCCATCCGCGGATGATGCCCAACCTGTTACCTATAGGATTACATTTTTGACCCATTACTTTTATTTTATAAATTCTTTATAAATTCCAAATCTTAAATTCCAAATACTATGCGTCGGTTTCAGCAGTTTCAACAGTTTCTGCTGCTGCTACCGGGTTACGGCTATCCACCATAATAGTGATGTGGTTGCTGCGCTTGCGCACACGGTACGCACGGCCCTGTGGCGCCGGGCGCATCCGCTTCAATACACGGCCACCATCAACAAATATGGTCTTCACGTAGAGGTTGGCTTCCGCCACATCCACGCCTTCATTTTTCACGCTCCAGTTTGCCACAGCGCTCATCAACAGCTTTTCCAGCGGCACTGAAGGATCTTTTGTGCTGAATTTCAAAGTATTCAGCGCTTGTTCCACATCAAGACCACGGATAAGGTCCGCCAAAAGGCGCATCTTGCGGGGTGACGTTGGATAATTTCTTAAACGTGCGACAGCTTCCATTATTCTTATTTTTTAACCCCAAACCCCTAAAGGGGCTTTCTCAGAGTTTTGTACTCAATTAACTTTTAAACCCTGCCTACCATCAGGCAGGCTATCAACCTACGATGCAGGCGCTTCGGCTTTCTTTGTACCACTATGGCCTTTGAAGTTGCGGGTAGGTGAAAACTCACCGAGTTTGTGCCCTACCATATACTCGGTAACATATACCGGTATAAACTTGTTGCCATTGTGCACAGCGAATGTCTGGCCTACGAAATCAGGAGTTATCGTGCTACGGCGACTCCATGTTTTTATTACGCCTTTTTTCGCTTTTCCCTCATTTACCGCTGTAACCTTTTTATCAAGGTTAGCGTCAACGTAAGGTCCTTTTTTTATTGAACGAGCCATTTTCTTGACTTATTTTTTGTTTTTACTTAAATTTCGATGACAATTTCTTTCCGTTCTTACGCTGAATGATCAGTTTATTTGACGCTTTTGATGTGTTGCGTGTTATCTGACCCTTAGCATACTTACCCTTGCGGCTACGCGGGTGACCGCCTGACGCCCTGCCCTCGCCACCACCCATCGGGTGATCTACAGGGTTCATCGCAACACCACGGGTACGCGGGCGAATACCTTTCCAGCGATTGCGGCCTGCTTTACCCATTGACTGGAGCGCATGGTCGCTGTTAGATACTATACCTACTGTAGCCATGCAGGTGCTCAGCACTTTACGAAGCTCGCCGCTTGGCATTTTCAATACACAATATTTTTCTTCCTTAGCGTTCAGTTGGGCATAAGTTCCTGCGGAACGGGCTAAAGCGCCACCCTTGCCAGGCTGTAATTCTATATTATGTATAACAGTGCCCAAAGGCATATTTTTCAGTAAAAGCGCATTACCAACTTCAGGAGCCACATCAGCGCCGCTTACTATTACAGCGCCTACTTCAAGTCCCTGCGGAGCAATGATGTAACGTTTCTCACCATCAGAATAATGCAACAATGCGATAAATGCTGTACGGTTCGGATCGTACTCAATGGATTTTACAGTAGCCTTGATATCACTCTTATTGCGCTTAAAATCCACTATACGGTACATTGTTTTATTTCCGCTACCCTTGTAACGCATTGACATGTGTCCCTGTACATTGCGGCCACCAGAGCTTTTCTGAGGCTCCAATAAGCTCTTTTCAGGCTCATTAGTGGTAATCTCCGCATAAGCGTTACCTATTCTCCAGCGTGTGCCGGCTGTTACCGGTTTATATTTACGTAATGCCATTTTTTTTTATTTTAAACCCCAAATCCGCCGCGGCGGACTTATATGGAATTTGCTATTTAACCTTTTATCTTTTTAACCTATTAACCACTAAGCAAACAGGTCTATTGAATCTCCTGCCGCAAGTGTTACTATTGCTTTTTTATACGAAGGCTTACGGCCTGAAAGCAACCCTGCCTTTGTAAAACGTGTCTTGCTTTTTGCAGGCACCACTACTGTATTCACATCAGCAACTTTCACTCCGTAAAAATCTTCTACGGCTTTCTTTATTTCCAGCTTGTTGGCGTGCTTGCCTACTACGAATGTATAGCGGCCACTGCGCTCCATCTGGAGATTTACCTTTTCGGTGATCACCGGCCGTACCAACACTTCAGATAGTTTCATTGTCTTTACTTTTTAATTTTTACTTTTTAATTTTATTATGCCGCTACTTCTTCCTCCATCTCATTAAACATCTTCGCTGCTGACTCAGTAATGATAACCACATTCGCATTGGTCAGGTCGTAAGTGTTCATATCGCTGAGCACTACGGTTTTGTTGTCTGACAGGTTGCGGCCGCTCAGATAGACATTGGCGTCATACTCAGGTACGATCACCATTGATTTCCTGTTATCACCACGCAGGATATCCAGCATAGCGGAGAAATCCTTTGTCTTTGGCGCATCCAGCTTCAGGTCTTCAACGATCACGATCTTGTTTTCACGCGCTTTGTAAACGAGGGCAGATATTTTCGCCAGGTCCTTCACCTTACGGTTCAGCTTAAAATTGTAACCATGCGGCAACGGGCCGTTGATGGTACCACCACCTTTATACAAAGGGTTACGAATGTTACCTTTACGGCTACCACCAGTACCTTTCTGTTTGTGCAGCTTCTTTGAAGAACCATGCACTTCAGCACGGGTCTTTGTCTTATGCGTGCCCTGGCGCTGCGCCGCGAGATATTGCTTTACCGCGAGGTAAATACAATGATCGCTTGGCTCAATATTGAAAATATCATCCGGCAGTTCAACCGAACGGCCTGTCTTTTCACCTTTAGTATTTAAAACGTCAACTTGCATGACTACGATTAATTCTGAATTAAAACAATAGATCCGTTATGTCCCGGAACAGAACCGCTTATTAACATATAGTTTTGCTCAGGGAATATTTTTACTACGCGCAGGGCTTTGATCTTTACACGATCCGTACCCATACGGCCCGCCATGCGCATACCTTTAAATACGCGGCTGGGATATGATGAACCACCGATAGAACCCGGAGCGCGTGAACGGTCGTGCTGGCCATGGGTAGCTTCACCCACACCGCTAAAACCGTGGCGCCTTACCACACCCTGGAAACCTTTACCCTTGGTAGTGCCGATAACACTTACCTTTTCACCTTCGGTAAATATTTCACAGGTGATGTTTTCACCTACATTCTTATCAATGGAACAATTGCGAATTTCTTTTACAACACTCTTGGGAGTAGTGTTTGCCTTTGCGAAGTGATTGATCATCGCTTGCGGCGTATTTTTTTCTTTAGCCTCGCCAAAAGCTATCTGCAGGGAGTCGTAACCGTCGGAAACAACGGTTTTCTTTTGAGTAACCACACATGGACCGGCTTCGATAATGGTACAAGCTGTTTGCTTGCCATTGGGTTCGAAAATGCTGGTCATACCGATTTTTTTGCCAATAATACCTTTCATTATTATTATATTTGAGCCAAG
>JBIOGX010000019.1:0-15248 GCA_044448445.1 Chitinophagales bacterium | reverse complement strand
CTTTATGATAATGCGCTCATTGTGTCTTCGTTATGCGATGGATATAGTATCACCAAAGACCGGCGTTATAAGAAAATCATAGAGGAAACCATAGCATTTGTGGAAACTGAACTGAAGGATAAAAGTGGCGGATATTATTGCGCGCTTGATGCGGACAGTGAAGGCGAAGAGGGGAAGTATTATACATGGACATGGGCGGAATGGATAGCTGTAACCGGCGATGATAGCGGAATAGCAGCACAATATTTCGGAGTGCGGCCTGAAGGAAATTGGGAAGGAACAAATATACTGCACGTTGCAAAAAGCATTGATGAGGTGGCAACAGAATACAAGATTTCATGTGAAGAAGTAACCCACAGCATCAATGAGGTTAAACATAAATTATTAACTGTCAGGAATAAAAGAATAAGGCCGCTTACCGATGATAAAAGCCTGCTGTCTTGGAATGCACTGATGAATATCAGCCTGTCGAAAGCGGGTGTGGTATTGCAGAATGACCATTACCTGCAACGGGCTGGCGCTCAGTTAGAATGGTTGCTTAAAGAATTTCAGAATAACGGTCAACTGCAGCACGTATGGAAGAATGGGATTGCTAAAATACCTGCCATGCTTGATGACTATGCTTACCTCGTACAAGCATTGTTGCAACACGCATCAGCTACGGGAGAAAATAAATGGGTGTTGAAAGCGAATGAACTAATGAATGTGGTTGTTTCTGAATTCAGTCACGGGGATGGTTTTTTTTACTACACGTCTGAAACACAAAAAGATATACCTGTGCGAAAGATAGACCTCTACGACGGAGCCACACCATCAGCGAATGCATTAATGGCGCATAATCTATGGATATGCGGGATGTGTATGGAGCAAAGCAAATGGACAGAACGTGCACTGCTTATGTTACTGAATATGAGTGATACTGCGGTAAGGTATTGCTCCTCATTCGGATATTGGGCTTTGCTGTTACAAAGGCATGCTGCAGGCCTGAAAACGGTGGTTTGTGCGGGAAACCTCGCCGATGCGTACCGGCAGGAAATACAGGCAAATTATCTGCCCCAGGTTTTTTTGATCACTTCACAAAAAGAAATATCTGAATTGCCCTTTTTGGAAAAAAAATTTTTTGCTGATAAAATGTATATATTTGTCTGTTCTGAACATGCCTGCTTATCGCCTGTAAATAGCGTTGGAGCGGCTTTTCAACTTTTGAATGAATAAAAAAAAATCATAAACAATAAGCTCGTTTTCGGCTTTTAAAAGGGTTTAAGAATTAACATTTTTTTCCCGAAAGTTGTATTTTTGGAAAAAACTTTGAATATTGTGCATCGGTTTTGTGTCAGGAGCATGAATTGCTTGAAATTATTTTGTTGCCAAATTGCAAAAACAATAGACAGTAGTATGAAAAAAACTTCCCTGAAGGTCACGGCTTTAGCATTGCTCGCACTTGCTTCAAGCTGTGGGAAATCGGGCTCCAATGGTCAGTTAGTAGGTGATCAAACGCGGATGAATTACAGAGCGCCTTTGCCAATCGGTACAGTGTACATTCCGTCTGGTACCTACAAAATGGGAGCAAGCGATGAGGATATTCGTGGCAGGAATGATGCGACAATACATACCGTACAGGTGGTAGGTTTTTATATGGACGCTACGGAAGTATCCAACCAGGAATACCGCCAGTTTACTAATTGGGTAAGAGATTCAATAGCTAACACTATACTTGGTAATTTTAAAGATAACCCCGACGGAACTCAACGCCTGGATATGAGTAAGCGCATTAACTGGAAAGATCCTGAACTCCAGGACCAGCTTTCTGCAATGTATGTACCTGCTGAATTATCAGGTTGGGGTAGAAAAGAAATTGACGCAAGCAAACTTATTTATACTTATACGGCTTTTAATTATGCTGATGCAGCGCGCAACCCGAATGATGCTCCAATAAAATACGTTAACAAATTTCCTGTTCCTGCATATCCTGATACTACTGTTTGGATGCGCCAGTATTCATACTCCTATAATGAGCCGATCGCTCAGCAATATTTTTGGTTCCAGGGTTTTAACAAATACCCCGTAGTGGGCGTTAACTGGAAACAGTGTAATGCTTTTTGCGATTGGCGTACTCATTTATGGAGATCAGAGCGTGAAAGAGAACATCTTTATACCGAAAGCCGTTTCCGCCTGCCTACTGAGCAGGAGTGGGAATGGGCTGCGCGTGGTGGCCGTAATGAATCTCCTTACCCCTGGGGCGGCCCTTATATAATAAACAAAAAAGGATGCTACCTGGCAAACTTTAAACCACAGCGCGGTAACTACTCTGCTGACGGTGGCCTTTATACCGTACCCGTTGACTGGTATGCAGCTAATGATTATGGATTGAAGAATATGGCCGGCAACGTTTCTGAGTGGACGTCTTCCGCTTTCTTCGGAGGGTCTTACAACCAAATGGCTGATATCAATCCCAGCGTGGGTTATAATGTTCAGCCGAATGATCCGCTAAATATGAGGCGTAAAGTGGTGCGTGGCGGAAGTTGGCGTGATGTCGCTTATTACCTGCAGGTAAGTACCCGCGACTATGAATATGAAGATACGGCCAAAGCATATATTGGTTTCCGTTGTGTATATGTTGAAGTAGTGCCGGCATTAAGCAACAGGCGCCCGGTAAGACAATAATTCTTTATTAATCATCTATTTAATCATATTTTTTAAACAAAACAAATAAAAATCAGCGAAAATGAGTAATCCAGTAATGATATTTTTTCATACCACGCAAGGTAAATACGTTAAAAATCTGATTATCGGCTTAGGGGCTTCTGTGGTGTTGTTGGGTGCGCTTTTTAAAATCCAGCACTGGCCCGGCGGTGGTCTCATGCTTACCATTGGTATGAGTACGGAAGCATTTATCTTCGCGATGCTTGGGTTGATCCCACCTCTTAGCGATTATTATTGGGAGCGTTTCTACCCTAATATTACAGAAGATCCGGAAGTAGAGGCTTACCGTAAAGGAATAAAGCATGGCCAACCTGGCGCGCTGCCTTCAAAATCATTAGAAACAATGATGGAAGAAGCCCAGCTCAATCCGGCTAACCTGAAACGTCTTAGCGATAATTTCCAGAAATTCGGACATACGGTAGAGCAAATTAGGGACATTACCGATGTAACTTCCGCTACAGGGGCTTATTCTCAAAGTGCGCGTGAAGCTGCTGATGCTTTAGGGCAGATGAAAAATACTTTCCTCGGCGCTACGCATACCATGAGCGCTTTTAACAATGCCGCCGAAGATACTACCAAATTCCACGAACAAGTGGTTGTGTTATCAAGGAACTTAGGCACGCTTAACCAAATATATGAAGTGGAATTGTCTGATGCCAATAACCATCTGAAAGCAATGAACAAGTTTTACAGTAATCTTGTTACCGCATCTGATGCTATGGCCACCAGTGCAACTGATGCAAATAAAGCGAAAGATCAAATTGGCTTGCTTGCTAAAAACCTGACTGTATTGAACCAGGTTTATGGTAATATGCTGTCAGCAATGCAAGGCCGCTAATATATAATTGAAACGAAACAATAATTTTAATAGTAAAAGCTAAATAATGTCTATACCTAAGGAGCCGCGGCAGATAATGATCAACCTGATGTATCTGGTGTTGACTGCACTGTTGGCGCTTAATGTATCCAATGAGATTCTCAATGCGTTCAAGACATTGAGTATTAGTATTGATAAGTCTAACAGATCAATAGACCAGAAAAATACTGACGTATATAATGAAATAAAGGCCAATGAAGAGGCACCTGGCCAGCGTGAAAAGGTAAAGCCATACAGGATGAAAGCTGATGATGTGGTGAAACAGGCTGATAATATGGTAGCTTACTTTAATGACTGGAAGAAAAGAATAACCATGCAGGCGGGTGGTTATAATGATAAGGAAGGAGAAGATCATACCTTTCCGGCAAACATGGAAAATATTGACGCTACTACTTTGCTGCTCGTGGAAAAGAAAGGCGGGGATACAATGAAGAAAAAAATTGTTGATCTCAGGGACTTCATGCTTGGTCAACTACTTGCCAAGGATACCGGCGCTATTAGCCCGCTTATGCCATTAAAACTCCTTCCGGCAAAGAAAAACGATCATAACCCTACGGGCGACTGGAGTATAGAGAACTTTGAGCACATGCCTGCAATAGCTGCAATAGCCTTATTCAACAAGTTCCAAAACGACGTACGCAGCAGCGAGGCTTTAGTACTCAAGCGTTTGTTTGAAGAAGCGCATCTCACAGAAGTCAAGTTTGATACAATTGGCGCTGTCGCCATTCCAAAAACCAGCTATGCGCTTGAAGGTGATAAGATCGAAGCATCTATTATGCTCGCTGCATTTAATAAAGCTCAGAAGCCTACCATTGCCGGAATGTCTGGTGGTGGAACTACCAAACCTGCTGTCAACGGGGTTATTCCATGGGAAACAATAGCTAAAGGCACAGGATTACAGACAGTAAAGGGCACTATCCTATTGGAAACAGCAGATGTACCTATAAAAAGAGAATGGAAATTTGAATACATGGTAGGTACTACCGGAGCTTCTATGCAGCTTGATAAGATGAACGTATTTTATATAGGTGTTGCCAACCCGGTAACATTTTCTGCCGCAGGCTATTCTGTTGAAGACGTATCTATAATTGTGCCCGATGGCGATGTCAGGGAAGATTCAACAGGAAGAAAAGGGCATAAAAATATATGGGTGAGCAAGCCGGGGAATATTGATGTAAGTATCATGGCTAAAACCAAGGAAGGACCGGTAAAGAAGGTGGGGGGCATGCCAATACGTGTAAAGCGTATTCCTGATCCGGTAGCGAAGATCGGTAATTTAAAAGGCGGAGCAATGTCGGCGTCAACATTCAGGATACAGATAGCCCCCGCTGCCGTATTAGAGAACTTTGAATTTAATGCTAGGTTCCAGATCATTAGCTTTGGGTTTAGTATGCAGCCAAAAGGAAAGGATTATGTGGGACCATTCCCGGTAAGTAACCGTGGAGGCTGCCGTTTCTCGGAAAACCAACAGATCGTAAAAGCAATGGCTACTGCAAGAGCCGGAGACAAGATATTTATTGAAGATATTAAAGCCGTAGGCCCGGATGGAATGGTAAGAAGTTTAGGGTCTATAATTTTAAATTTAAATTAATTAACTTAGTAAAAAAATAGAAGAATGACCATGCTGCGTTCTTATAAATTAATAGCCCTGGCAATGTTTTTGTTTGCCGGCAGCGCTGCAATTGCTCAGCCGGGTGCTGCCAAAGACCAGCCTGTTCCCGGTGGGAACAATAACTTTGTGAAAGATGGCTGGTTGCCATCACTAACTCCTGATGGAGCTTATGATCGGGTTCCGCACATTAGCTCGCCAATACCCTGGCAGCCCATACGTGAGGCTGATATCTTATGGAAGAAGCGTGTATGGCGGGAAATAGATACACGCGAAAAACAAAACGTAGGTTTCCGCTATGCCGGCGATGAAAATACAGGTGGTGGTATGTTCATAGAAATCCTCATAGATGCTGTAAAGAGGGGTAAGGTTAAGGCATATTCAAGCTTTGCTGATGACCGCTTTACTACCATATTAACTAAAGAACAATTGCAGGAACAGATAGCTGGTAAAACAGATACACAGACGCTCATTGACCCCATCGACGGGCATGAAGTAATCAAGATAACAACCAAAGACTTTAACCCGGAAACCATCACTAAATACAGGATAAAAGAAGACTGGATATTTGACCGTAACCAGGGGCAGATGGTAGTAAGGATCGCAGGTATAGCCCCTGTTAAAGATATTTACGGCGATGATGGTTTATATCGTGGATCGCAGCCAATGTTCTGGTTGTACTACCCTGATATCCGTGGATTGCTCGCACAATATGAAGTTTTTAATCCACATAATGATGTCTATCGTTACACATGGGATGAATTTTTTGAAAGCCGCCAGTTCTCCAGCAAGATCACTAAGGTAAGTTCACCATTCGGTGGCATCGGGTTTAGAGAGAATATGTCGCCTATGGAGTCCTTGTATGAAAGCCAGCACAGCGCCGAAGAAATCTTTAATAAAGAAGTGGATATGTGGGTATATTAAAATTTGATAGCATAAATCACAAACATAATAAACTGGCCCCCGATATTTCGGGGGCTTTTTTTGACTCCATTCAGCTCCAAAGCCTCATAGATTTATTGTAATACCATTTGGACTTTAAAAACACACCAAAAAAATAGTAGCCCCGACCTTCAGGTCGGGGGGAGTAATGAATAATAATGTTGGCTTCAGCCAAAATACAAAATGAGTGTGGTTTTAATGTCCAAATGGTATAAAATTTTTTATTGAGCCATTGAGCCATTGAGTCATTATTATTATCTTGCAGTATAATTAGTACCTGATGATGAACATCGAAAAACCGCGCCTTGAAGTATGTCTCTCCCCTGCATTATTGCATTTATGTGATACAAAGGGCGCGGTGGTAGTGATTATTGATATTTTCCGCGCCACATCTACCATAACTGCTGCTTTGCATAACGGTGCGAAATGTGTGATACCGGTCGCGTCCGTTTCGGAATGTATAACTATTGGTAAAAACATTCCCGGTAGCATTACGGCAGGTGAGCGGGACGGTAAGGTGGCTGAAGGGTTGCAATATGGCAATTCTCCACTTGAGTACCCGCCGCTTTTTATTAAGGATAAAACTTTAGTGCTCACTACTACTAATGGTACGCGCCTGCTGCACATGGTAAATGGCGCTTCGGATATCATCATCGGGTCATTCCTGAACCTGCATGCGTTATGCGCATACCTGGTAGCGCAGAATAAAAATGTATTGCTGGCCTGTGCATCTTGGAAGGATAGATTTAACCTGGAGGATACTTTATTTGCAGGTGCTGTGATCAATGAAATACAGCATGCGTTCGATATAAACTGCGACAGCGTGAGGGCTGCAAAACACTTATTTGATAGCTCCGGCGGAACCAATTTTATTGAATTTCTAAAATGCAGCTCCCATTACAGGAGGCTTTCGGTATTTGGCCTCGAGCATGACATGGCCTACTGCGTTACTCCTGACCTGCATCCCGTAGTGCCTTACTTACGTGGTACGGAAATAGTAATAAAATAGACGGAATTAGGAATTATACCATTTTGACATCTAAAATTTGCATGAAATTGGTAAGCCTGAAAGGCTTTAATGTGAATAGCCCTGAGCAAAACTCAGGGATAATAATATTTCATAAGCCAACCCTAAAAGGGTTGAATGTCAGGAACACGTCGGATTTAGATGTCTAATCAGTATTAGTAATTGGGAATTACGCGAAAAAGTCTTTTTATCCTTTGTCAGAGAAATAATTATTTAAAACCCAATTACCAATTCCAAATCCCTAATTCCAATTATTGCAAAAATGGGTTGTGCTTTTTCTCATCAGCTATATGGGTAGCGGGACCATGGCCGGAGAGTACTGTAGTTTCGCCCGGAAGGGTAAACAGATTAGTGCGTATGCTATGGGCAAGTGTATCGAAACTACCGCCGGGGAGGTCAGTGCGGCCTATGCTGCCTGAAAATAATACATCGCCTGAAATCACCCAATGTCCCTTAGGGTAATAGAAAGATATACTGCCGGGAGAATGGCCGGGAGTATGGAACACTTCAAGCGTATCATCGCCAAGTTGCAGCGGAGCGCCTGCTTTAATAAAGAATGTGGGTTTGGGCGGTGTGCGAAAATCAAATCCGAATAAGGTAGCAGAACCAGCCGCCATATTCAATACAGGCAATTCCTGTTCGTGAACACCGAAAGGTATGCCATACTTGTCTGTCAGCGCCTGCACGCCAAAAATATGATCCAGGTGGGTATGGGTATTGATAATGGCCTGGGGGTGCAACTCTTTATCCGTGATGAATTTTATCAATTGGGCTGTTTCCTGTTCCCCATACATGCCGGGGTCAACGATCCAGCATTGTTTTTTATCGTTTATGATGACGTAAGTGTTTTCTTCAAAAGCATTGAAAGTAAAGAATTTAACATTTAACATATCGGAATGGTATAATTTTAGTAATTTGTATTGCAAAAGTAAGGGTAATTGGTTAACTGGTTAATAGGTTAATTAACCGTGGTGGGTCAGGTCAAGCTATGAAAATATATAAAATTACTGGTCTGAAAATATATGCAATAGCGCTATTAGCCATGATGGCGACTATCCCCATTGCAGTAAAAGGGCAAACGTATGTAGAGGTGTACGGGCAAAACCGTCTCCAGAACCGAAAGTTTGATTGGAAATATTTCGATACAAAACATTTCCGGGTTTATCATTACGACCGTGCAGGAAGACAATTAGGCCGCTATGTGGCAGAAGAAGCCGAGAATGACATCAGTGTTGTGGAAAAAAAATTAGGCGGGCAATTCCCGCACCGCTTCAGTATTATACTATATAATTCTTATGAAGAGTACCGTCAAACGAATATTGGACTCAAAGATGAATCGCAGGCTACGTCAAATACACGTGCCGGTACAGTGAACCTCGTCGGGGATAAACTGGTTGTTTATTTCACAGGTCAGCATACTGATCTTCGTCACCAGATACGTTCGGGTATGTCGCGTGTGGTAATGGAGCGAATGATATTCGGTGAGAGTTTCAAGAAAATGGTAAAGAATGCCCTCTTACTAAATCTTCCTGAATGGGTAACGGATGGCTATATTGCCTACCTCGTGGATGGATGGGACGCCAAAAGCAGCAGTGAGTGGAAAGGACTGCTCGATGCGCGCCCGGATGCCGGATTTTATCAGCTTGCAGAAGAATATCCTGAACTTGCAGGCAAGGCCTTCTGGAAATTCGTGTCCAGCCAATATGGCGCTAATACGGTAAAGAACCTGCTTTACAGCATGCAGTTGAAGACCAGCCTCAATAAAGCGATGAAGGATAAAGCAAACTTAGGTATGAAAGTAACTAAAGCCTATGATTCCTGTATCCGCTTTTATAAAGATGTTTATGCTCTTGACGCAAAGAAACAGGAAACTCCCGACAGCGCTATGGGGCTTATAGCGCTTAATGTACCAAAAGATAACACCGTAATAAGAAATATCAGGGTATCACCACGGGGTAGCGATGTGTCTTATGTAGCATGGAGAGATGGCAAATATACTGTATATACCCAAAAGACTTCAAAAGAGCAACAGTTATCCGTCATACTGGAAGGAGGGCAAAAAGATCTCACCGAACAGATTGACCCCGACTACCCAATGCTGGCGTGGTCTTCAACAGGATATAAATTGGCGATATTGTATAAAAAAGGTTCTAAAACACAATTGCGTATCTATAATAGCCTCAAAGGGAAAATAGAGAACTATGTAATACCCAAAAACCGTTTTGACCGGGTATTGGGCATGTGTTTTATGCAGGATGATGATAAGATGATATTTTCTGCAATTAAAAAGAGCCAGACTGACCTCTATATGTTTACCATAAAAGGGGCAAAGATGGCCAACATCACAGATGATGCCTGGGATGATGTGGCTCCGGTGTTTGTAAGCGGCGGCTCAAGAACCGGTGTATTATTTCTTTCTAACAGGCCAAAGCCAAACCTGAATGTGCCGTTAGGCGTAAATGAGTTGCCTGCCGGACCGATGAACGTGTTTTTTTATAACACAAAAACGATGCGACCTGAATTGCTGCAATGTACGGATGTAAAGACCGGCCATGTGACTCAGCCTATACAATACGGGCTTGATAATTTTGCTTACTTATATGACGATAACGGGATCAATAATAAATATGTGATCCTTTTCGCGCGCAACAAACACAATGCAGACTCTGCATATTCTGTTCCTGTAACTAATTACTCAACAAGCATCCTTAGCCATCAATACAACCTGGCAAGCGGAAATGTGGCTGATGTAGTACAGGAGAAAGATAAGTACATGGTCTATTTCCATGAATTGCAAATGCCCGGTGACAGTACTAAGGTTAAGAAGTTAACACCTGCTGCTTTATCGTTAGAAAAGCCTGAAGTAAAGGCTTCTGCCACTACAGATTCCAGGCTGCCTTACCAGGGGGGGAAATATATACAAGAGGAAGAAGAACCACTGCAACCTGAAATAAAAGGCGGAAATGATTTCCAGTCAGAGTTTTCAGATACAACCGCACAACCCAAACGTAAGGTTAAACACAAAACCAATAATATTTATAATGCCAATGCTGAAAACGCGGCAGCCGATAGCTCGCTGCTGGTGGACATAACCGACAGCAACTACGTAAAAATGAAACCATCGCCATACAAGCTCAGTTTCAAACCCGACTTTTTCTCTGTAAAATTAGATAACAGCTTATTGTTCTCACAATACCAATCCATAGCTTCCAATGGCGGCCAATATGTTAATCCTTCCCTCGGCGCGCTGGCTACTTTAAGCCTGAATGAGCTTATGGAAAATCATCGTATAACCGCTGGGTTCCAATTGCCGATAAATGTTTCCGGCTCAACTTATTTTTTACAGTACCAAAACTTTACAAAACGTCTTGACTGGGGTTTATTATTCCTGCGTAATACAGATAAACAGACTATACCTGTTGGATATGTGGATTCAAAAACCGGGCAACTGCTGTTTGTGCAAGACCAGCTTTTCAAAACAGTACTTAATATGATACAGGCGGATTTCAGTTATCCGCTCGACAGGATTCACAGTATCCGTTTCCACACTGCGCTAAGACAGGATAACCTCGTGGAAAAAGCAACCGATACGTTTAGCTTAACTTACAATCTTCCTAATACTACATCCTACACATCACTTAGCAGGCTGGAATATGTCTTTGATAATACGATCAGCCCTGCATTGAATATATCGAATGGAACAAAGTTCAAATTTTACGGAGAATATATTTACGGGCTGGATAAAGGGAACCGCGGTTGCTACAACCTCGGCCTCGATATTCGTAATTACCAGAAGCTGTATAAAAACTTTATTCTCGCTAATCGCCTTGCTTA
Source organism: Chitinophagales bacterium (assembly GCA_044448445.1). Lineage (GTDB taxonomy): Bacteria > Bacteroidota > Bacteroidia > Chitinophagales > Chitinophagaceae > Nemorincola. The sequence continues at coordinate 4,256 of JBIOGX010000019.1, read as the reverse complement.
TGCTCATTCTGACGGGACCAGCGAAGTGGAATACCTGGCAGGTGGTGTGGATAACTGGATCGCTCCGCAGAATGCAGCGGGCGCCAACCAGAATCCTGACCCTAACTATGGTTTCCAGACACTGGCAACACCTTTACGTGGTTACAAACAATATGCCCGCACGGGTAATAACTTTGCAGTGTTCAATACGGAATTGCGCCTGCCGGTATTGACAACATTTATGAAAAGGCCGATTCAATCAGCCATCCTGAAAAACCTGCAGGTAGTGGCATTTATGGATGCCGGATCAGCCTGGAAAGGATTTTTGCCCGATGCTAACAGTTCTTCTGCCAATTATTCATTCCCGTCATTAGGAAGCGGGTCAGGAAACAATAATGTGTTTCTTAACCTCACAGTACCTAATAACGGGGGATTGGCATTAGGCTATGGCGCCGGCCTTCGTACTTCAATATTCGGGTATTTTATACGCATAGATGCGGCCTGGAACATAGAGGGTATCAAAATACCAATACTATATTTTGCTTTAGGAACGGATTTTTGACCGGATTGCAAATATATTTTGGGACATAAACTGCACAATGTAATTGTATAACGCTCTTTTTGTTATTTTTGTAAATATCTGAAACAGATTTATGAGTTTGTCAAAAGAAGTAAAGACCGGGATATTAGCAACTGCTTCGCTTGGGATATTCTTTGTTGGTTTTTATTTCTTAAAAGGAGCCAGCCTTTTTTCAAATAATAAAGAATACTATTGCTTCTACGATGATGTGGATGGACTGCAAAATTCCGCAAATGTACTGGTGCGGGGTTTGGTAGTTGGCCATGTTTCTGATATGAAGCTTATAAATGATAAAGGGGTGAAAGTGACCATATCCATAAATAAGAAAGTGGAAATTCCTCAGGGCACAGTAGCCACCATAGTATCGGCTGATTTTTTAGGCCCAAAATTGATAAGCCTGAAGCCTGGCGCTGGTCCCGGCAAACTGGATGGTGGCGCTACACTAAGGGGGGAGAAAGAGAAAGGCATGCTCGATAATGCATCAGGTGAGCTGACTCCACGGCTACAGGAACTGAAAGTTACGATAGCGGCAATTGATACTGTGCTGGCAGGAATTAATGATGTTTTAGTTCCTGTTAAAGCAACTGCGAATAATCTTTCAGCGCTTACAGGTACATTAAACCGGCAGAGTGGCGAAATAGCTGGCATCACGCATAATCTTAATAGTTTTACCGCTAACCTCGAAAAGCAGAATGATACGATAAAACAAATGATGGCTAACCTTAACAGTGTATCGAGGCAACTGGCAAACGCTCCGATACAAAAAACCGTCTCTGAACTGCAGAATACAATAACCCAGATGAAGGCGATAATGGATAAAATAAATAATAACCAGGGTTCTTTGGGGCTGCTGATCAATAATAAAGAGTTGTATAATAATCTTAATAGTTCGGTTATTTCCATACAGAAACTTACAGATGACGTAAAAGCGCATCCGGCCCGTTATATAAACGTTAGTATCTTTGGCAGGAAGAAAAATTAATGTTTTTCAAAAAAAGGATCATGCTCAAAATATCAGCCGGGTAAGCTATTGAGTATAGGTAATACCATTTAGACTTTAAAAACACACAACGGAAAAAATAGTAGTCCCGGCCTTCAGGTCGGGGACAATAAATAATAAGGTTGGCTTTAGCCAAAATCAAAAATGAGTGCAATTTTAATGTCTGACTGGTATAATACATATAGGGTATTGCTGTGTTTATGTTTTATAGGTTGCGGTATAAATGTTTATGCGCAAAAAACAGATACAACTGATAAGATTCGGATCCATATTTTGAATAGTAAGGATATAGTTTATAATAAAACCGATTCAGGTATATTTTACAAGTTTATCGGTGATGTGGAGATGCAACAGGGAACGGATATTTTGTACTGTGACAGCCTGTATCAAAATGTAACCACTAAGATACTGGAGGCGTTCAGTAATGTGCGGATAGCACAGCAGGATGGCACCCAGGCCACAAGCGATTACCTTAGGTACACATCAGATAAAAAACTTGCTTTCATGAAGGGCAATGTAACCCTTATGGATGGTAAGAATAACCTCAGGTGCGAAGAACTTACCTATGACTTAGACACTAAAACAGGTGTTTATGATAAAGGGGGCGCTTTGCATAACGATAGCACTACAGTAACGAGTAATGCCGGTATATATAATGTGCGTGACAAAGAAGTGCATTTCACAGGGCATGTGGTAATTACAGATCCGCAATACAATATAAAGTCTGAAGACCTGGTTTATAATACAGAAACAAAGGTTACGCACTTTTATGCATGGTCGGTGGTTACCAGTGATAGCGGCAGGTTTGTGCTCGAAACAACAAGAGGCGACTATGACAGCAAAAATGTGATAGCGCATTTTATTAAGTGCTCTTCTATTTGGAATGACGGCCAGTATATTGAGGCAGACTCCATCATGCACTATAACAAGATCACCGGTTATGGCTTCGCGGATGGACATGTAATATCCATTGATACACAGCGGCATGCCACGCTTTACTGCGCGCACGCGGAATATTTAAGAAAAAAAGGGGTGTTATGGGCCACTATAAAGCCTGTAATGGAACAGGTAAATGGCAAAGACACTTTGTATATGCGTGCTGATACTTTTTATTCTGCGCCTATGATCAGGAAAAAAATAGCTGTCCCGGGAGCCGCAGGAACAAAGATCAGCAACGGCAGTATCGCAGCAAATACAATCACTTCCGGGGATAGTATGGCTGCAAAACTGCCTCCTGATAGGAAAACATTTAAAGCAGATACATTGGGTAATAGTCCAAAGGATATTAAGCCCAATTCCACAACAGGTACAAACAAAGAATACAAGAGTATAATAGTGAGCAATAAGACCGAAGAGGTGGCCTGGATAGTCCCGGATTACAAATACCGGATGCCTGACTTTCAGTATGATACAGCTAAAACAATCGCAGAGCTATATAAAAAAACAAAGCGTAAAAAAGGCAATGAAGAAATGGAGCATACCATTATCCCGGACACCACGTCTGCAGATACTGCCGCGCCTTTATATTTCGTGGGTTATCATCATGTGCGGATATTCTCCGACTCGCTGCAGGGGAAGTGCGATAGCGTATGCTATACGCGGTCAGACTCAACGATAAGGATGATAAACACGCCCATTGTATGGGCGCACAACAGCCAGATAACCGGCGATACTATATTGCTGCGCTTAGACAGCAGCCAGCTTAGGAGCATGTATGTGCCGAATAATGCATTTCTTGTCTCTCAATCCGGGCCGCCTTTGGCAAAGTTATTTGACCAGGTACAGGGAAAAACCCTTACTGCATATTTTATTAATAATGAGATCACCCAAATGACCGTCTATCCCAATGCCGAATCAATCTATTATTCAAAGGATGACAGCGGCGCTTATATTGGTGTGAACCAGTCCGGTAGTGAGCGGATGCGAATCTTCTTTGAAAATCAAAAGATAATCAATATCAAATTTGAGCAGGAGGTACACCAGACAGTTACACCATTAGATAAGGCTGATCTTCCCAATACAAAACTGAGCAGGTTTAAATGGCTCATAGACCAGCGCCCAAAGACTAAGGAAGAATTGTTTCAGTAGGGGCTGACCCACGTGTCAGCCCTGCCCCATGCAATAACAAATGCCCAACGTGGTAAACATCAGCCAATTTTACATTGTAGGGGCTGACCCAAGTGTCAGCCCTGTCCCACGTGTCAGCCCCTACGCCAACACTTTCTTCAAAGCAGGTTCTTTTCTTTCCCCGATCTGCTGGCGCCACATAGCGTAATACAATCCTTTTTCTTCTATGAGGGAGCCATGCGTGCCGGTTTCCACAATATTCCCTTTTTCCAGTACATAGATACGGTCTGCATGCATAATGGTAGAAAGGCGGTGCGCTATCATAATTGTAATATGCTGCCGTTGTGAGTTGATAGCGCGGATGGTTTGTGATATATCTTCCTCGGTGAGTGAATCAAGTGCGGAGGTTGCTTCGTCAAAGATCATCAGCCGTGGCCGGCGCAGCAGTGCGCGGGCTATGGATATACGCTGGCGCTCGCCGCCGGAGAGTTTCAGCCCTCCTTCTCCTATCATTGTGTCAAGGCCCATTTCAGCGCGGGCAAGCAGATTCTGGCATGCCGCTTTTTGCAAGACGGTATTGATCTCTTCATCGGTTGCTGCTGGGTTAACGAACAAAAGATTTTCTTTTAT
>JBIOGX010000018.1:0-15276 GCA_044448445.1 Chitinophagales bacterium | reverse complement strand
ATATCAAGCATATTTAAAGATTTTACAACGCTAAAAAAATGAAAAAGAACAAGTAAGATGGTGGTAGTTATTTTGCCATCGTTCCTTAGTGGCATGCTCACTTATCACCTTTGCGACCTTAATAACATCACATGAAAAAAGCTGCGCCTTTGCGCCTTGCGAGAGATTTATATGACCAAAGAGGAATTTAGCAAAATAATACAATCCATACCTCATCAACCGGGATGTTATAAATATTATGACAGGCAGAAGGAGATGCTTTATGTTGGGAAAGCAAAAGACCTGCGTAAACGCGTAAGTTCTTACTTCAATAAAAACATCGGCAATTATAAGACGCGTAAACTGGTGACACTTATCTATGCCATAGATTTCACAGTAACTAATTCCGAGCATGATGCGTTCTTACTCGAAAATTCACTTATCAAGCATTACCAGCCCCGCTTCAATATTGTACTCAAAGACGATAAGTCATATCCATACATCGTTATCAAAAAAGAGCCTTTCCCGAGGGTATTCTTTACCCGCCGGCTGATACGGGATGGGTCAGAATACCTCGGCCCATTTACCGGGCTTGGCAGGGTACGTGAATTGCTGGAACTGGTAAAGCAGAATATTCCATTGCGCACCTGCAGCCTAAACCTGTCCCCCGCTAATATCAAAAAGGGGAAGTTCAAAGTGTGCCTTGAATATCACCTCGGTAACTGCAAAGGCCCCTGTGAAGGTTTTCAGAATGAAGATGATTACCGGGAAAACCTGCAACAGGTGCGCCATATACTCAAGGGAAATATCAATGATGTGATAAAGCACCTGAGAAATGAAATGAATACTTATGCAGCCGCAATGCAATTTGAAAAAGCGCAGGTAGTAAAGAAAAAAATAGAATCGCTTCGGCAGTATCAAAGCAAGTCAACTGTTGTAAATCCCCGTCTTGAAAATGTTGATGTGGCCTGTATCCTGTCTGATGAACACCATTTTTATGTAAACTATATGATGGTGAGCAATGGCAGTATTGTACATTCCAACACGATACAGATAGATAAACAATTAGACGAGGATGAAGCGGATGTACTTTCATTAGCAATAGACAACCTGATGGAAAAATATCAGAGTATCGCCAAAGAAATAATAGCGCCCCTTCCTGTTGATGTTACAGATACAGCTATAAAAGTAACCATTCCGAAAGCGGGAGATAAAAAACAATTATTAGACCTCAGTATAAAGAACGCAGAAATATTCCTGCAGGAAATGCGCAAAAAAGAAACGTTGCTGCTGGGAGAAGCTGCTAAGGAAAATAACCTGCTGATTCTTGAAGAATTACAGGAAGCGCTGCAACTTTCAGAGATACCGCTGCACATAGAATGTTTTGATAACTCAAACTTCCAGGGCGCCTACCCCGTGGCTGCTATGGTTTGTTTCAGGAATGGATTGCCTGCCAATAAAGAATACCGCCATTATCATATAAAAACGGTGGCAGGCATCAATGACTTCGCATCTATGGGAGAGGTTGTATATCGCAGGTATAAGCGGCTTATGGATGAAAAACAACCCTTACCTCAGTTGGTTATCATTGACGGCGGCAAAGGCCAGTTAAGCGCCGCATTGGAAAGTATAGAAAAATTAGGATTAACAGGCAGTATGACACTCATAGGGCTTGCAAAACGCGAAGAATCTATTTTCTTTGCCGGCGACAGTGAGCCCCTGCAACTGCCTTACGACAGTCAGGCGCACATACTGCTCAGGCGCATAAGAGATGAGGTGCACCGTTTTGGTATTACCTTCCACAGGCAGGTACGCAGCAAGGAAACATTTAAAAATGAACTGGAAGGCATACCCGGCATCGGCGAAAAAACAGCCACTGAATTATTACAAGCTTTCCGCTCTGTAAAAAATATTAAAACGCTTACGGAAAGAGAACTTACTAAGGTAATCGGGGCGTCTAAAGCGAGGGTTGTGTGGGCATACTTCAATACCCCAAACCTGCCGGCAGGTGGGATAAAGTAAATGTTGCGTAATTCATTCTACTTCACCTCTGCTTCGGAGAGGCCGGGAGAGGTCAAAAAAAAGCCCCCGATGTTTCGGGGGCTCTGGGAAATGATTTAGCGATATTTAATATTAGATAACTCTAACGTTAGCAGCGTTTAAACCTTTCTTACCATTTTGTACTTCAAACGTCACCTTATCGTTCTCGCGGATTTCATTTACTAACGGTAATTTTTTGCATAAAATCATTGCCGGTGCATGACCGAAGGTTTACAATATAATTGCCATCCGGCAACCAGGAAACATTAATGTTAGTCACATTTTCTTTCAACAGAGCGTTAAAAACTTTCTCCCCGGATATGCTAAATATCTCTGCTACTGAATTTTTCTGATCATCGGGTATTTGAATGAAAAAATTGCCTGCTGATGGGTTGGGGTAAACGGAGGGCTTTGCTTCAGCAACTATATAATTTGTTTTTGTGGTAAATCCGGGTTGTGTAGCCCTGCGGATCCTGTAATTCTCATAGTCTGCTATTGTTATAGTACCTGTTATGGGATCAACACACAGGCCTGTGGGATTATTGAGTAGTCCCGAAGTTGCATAACCGCCATCTCCTGAATAACCATCTACGGAATCACTGCCTGCAACTATATTTATTATGCCGGTCGAAGCTGTTATTTTCCTGCAACTGCAGCTCGCATCATTAATATATATGTCCCCATGTGAGTCAACACAAATGCCTTGAATAAATCCAATATTTGCACTTGTAGCAGGGCCTCCATTACCTGTAAAACCGTAAGCGCCTGTTCCGACGATAGTAGAAATAATACCGGTAGCTGCCGTTATTTTACGGATCACCAGATTTTGCTCGTCAGCAATATACAGATTTCCGTATACGTCGGCACATATAGCAGAAGGAGCATATAAAGTACTTGATGATGCTGGTCCCCCGTCACCTGTATAGCCTATTGATCCGTTTCCTGCTATGGTTGTAATGATGCCTGTTGAAAGGTTGACCTTACGAATGCAATTTTCAATTTTATCAGTAATGTAAAGATTACCTGAGAATATGCAAAGCCCCTCCGGTTGATTTAATTGCGCATTAACAGCAGGGCCATTATCGCCGGAATAGCCACTCGTACCATTCCCGGCAATAGTTGTAATGATTCCTGTAGAAGCATTAATTTCCCTAACCACACTTTTATCCCAATCTGTTAAATAAATATTATTAGATGCATCTACGCAAATACCATACAAAGAGCCGAGTGTGGCATTTACGGCGAGGCCTTCATCACCGCTGAATCCCTGTGATCCGTTCCCTGCAATTGTTGTAATAACACCTGTTGCCGAATTAATTTTGCGAATAGCAAAATTGCCTTGATCTGCAATATAAAAATTGCCGGCACCGTCAAAAGCTATTCCATAAGGATGGTTGATCTGAGCGAGGTTTGCCGGGCCGTTATCCCCTGAATATCCTGCGGTACCATTTCCTAGCCACGTTGTAATAATTCCCTGTGCATTAATGTTTGTATAGGTTATTGCCACAAGAATGGATGAGCAAATAAATTTGATTAGTATAGCGCTTTTCATATAGGTGAATATTTAATGAAATGATAACGCAAATTACGTATAATATAATAATAAACAAATCTGAATAAACAAATTTGAATAAATATTTATATTAGTTATGTTAGTGCAGTTTGTACTAAGGGAGGCAATTACCCTCCTTGGCCTGAAAAGGGCTATGGCGGGTGATGAAAAAAGCCCCCGAATGATCGGAGGCTCTGGGTAATGATTTAGCGATATTTAAAATTAGATAACTCTAACGTTAGCAGCGTTTAAACCTTTTTTACCATTTTGTACTTCAAACGTCACCTTATCGTTCTCGCGGATTTCATCCAGGAGGCCTGATACGTGTACGAAGATGTCCTGACCGCCATTTGACGGTGCAATGAAACCAAATCCTTTTGATTCATTGAAAAACTTAACTGTTCCTTCTTGCATTTTAGTTTAAATAAATTGATTAATAAAGAGCAAAGATAATCTAAATATACGGTCATTCCTAAATTAGTTTGAAAATAAATATAAAAGCACCAAACAACCGCTACATTTGCATAAAACAACTAATACTATGGGCTTCTTCATTTTAGGTATCATCTTTTTAGTGGCGGGACGCATTGTTTCCATGATCAATGATAAAATACATGTATTTGGCAAACCGGCAATGGGCCTTGGCGGCATCCTCATGCTTGCGGGAATATTAGTAGCGTCAGTAGTGCAGATAGACGCCGGGCATGTGGGCATAAAAAAGCTATACGGCCATGTGCAACCTGATGTACTCTACAGCGGCCTGCACATGATAAACCCGCTTATGGACGTAGAATCCGTAGAAACCCGCACACAGAACTATACCATGAGCGGTGTGCACAACGAAGGCGATAAGGTAGGCGATGATGCGATAAGAGTGCTGAGCGCAGACGGGCTTGAAGTGACCATAGACCTTACAGTACTGTATCGTGTATTACCCGAAAATGCGCCTACCCTCTATAGAGAAATAGGCCTTGATTACAAAGACAAAATAGTACGCCCTATATCGCGTACCAAAATACGTGATAATGCGGTTTATTATGATGCAGTTTCGCTCTACTCTACCAAGCGTGATGAGTTCCAGGCGCATATCTACAAGGCAATAGATGATGAATTTAAGAGGCGCGGCCTGGTACTTGAAAACCTGCTGGTGAGAAATATAACACTACCCACTTCTGTAAAAAATGCAATTGAGTCTAAAATAAATGCAGAGCAGGATGCTCAGAAAATGCAGTTTGTACTGCAGAAAGAACGCCAGGAAGCCGACCGTAAAAGAGTGGAAGCGCAGGGTATAGCCGACTACCAGCGCATCATCAGCGAAAGCCTTACTGACAAACAACTGCAGTACGAACAAATAAAAGCCATGAAAGAGCTTGCCGCTTCCACCAACGCCAAGATGATTATTATGGGCAAGGGTAATACACCGGTGCTGCTGGATACGAAATAAAAGAATTAAAAATGTAAAGACGCAATGCATTGCGTCTTTACATAAATACGGTTGTAAAAAAATTATTCTACTGTTACTGATTTTGCAAGGTTTCTTGGCTGGTCCACGTTGCAGCCACGCATGATGGCAATGTGGTAGGCAAGCAGTTGCAGCGGCACTATGGTAATAAGCGGGGAAAGTATTTCCTCAGTTTCAGGTACTTCTATAATGTGGTCTGCCAGTGCGCGAATCTGTGTATCGCCCTTGTGCACTACGGCTATAATCCTGCCTTTGCGGGCCTTTACCTCCTGCACATTGGACACAATCTTTTCGTAGGCACTCTTGTTGGTAGCGAGGAATACTACGGGCATATTCTCGTCAATCAGCGCTATGGGGCCATGCTTCATTTCCGCTGCAGGATAGCCTTCGGCATGTATGTAGGATATTTCTTTCAGCTTCAGCGCGCCTTCCAGGGCAACGGGAAAGTTATAGCCCCTGCCGAGGTATAGAAAATTGGTAGCGTTCTTATAGATAGCCGCTATCTCTTTTATCTGCGCATCGAGTAGCAGGGTTTCTTCTATTTTCTTAGGGATATTCTCCAACTCATAGAGTATCTCGCGCAGCTTGGAAGTAGGGATAGTTCCCTTTACCATTGCCAGTTGCAGGGCTATGAGCGTAATGAGTGATATCTGTGTAGAGAATGCTTTTGTTGATGCCACCCCTATCTCCGGGCCGGCATGTGTATAAGAACCTGCATGTGCAGTGCGGGCTATGGAGGAGCCGATAACATTGCATATACCATAGATGAGCGCCTGCCGGTCTTTGGCAAGGTCTATGGCGGCAAGTGTATCTGCCGTCTCCCCCGACTGCGATATGGCGATCACTACATCGTTCTCGTTGATAATGGGATTACGGTAACGGAATTCAGAAGCGTACTCCACTTCCACAGGCACACGGGCGAGGTCTTCTATAAGATATTCACCTATGAGGCCGGAATGCCACGATGTGCCACAGGCAGTGATAATAAAGCGCTCCGCCTTGTCAATACGGTTGATGTATTCGTTGAGGCCGCCGAGCTTTATCCATCCCTGCCGCGCATTCATACGGCCACGCAATGAATCTTCGATCGCCTTGGGCTGCTCGTATATTTCTTTCAGCATGAAATGCTCGAAGCCTCCCTTCTCAATCATCTCGAGGGAGAATTCCAGTTTCTTGATCTCATGCGATTTTTCGATATTGCCAAGTGTGCGGATGGAGTACTGCCCATTGCGGTTGATAACGGCGTACTCCTGCTCTTCGAGATATACCACATTCTGCGTGTATTCTATAATAGGAGAGGCATCTGAGGCTACATAAAACTCATCATCGCCAATGCCTATCACCAACGGGCTGCCTTTGCGGGCAGCTATAAGCTGGTCGGGATTGTTCCTGTTGAGCACAACAATCGCATAAGCGCCTACTACTTCGTTGAGGGCTATACGCACTGCGTTATCAAGCGTTGTGTTTTCTTTTTTCTGTACTTCCTCTATCAGGTTGACGAGCACCTCGGTATCGGTATCTGAGTGAAAGGTGTACCCTCTTTTTTTCAATGCTTCTTTAATAGAAGAGTAGTTTTCGATGATGCCGTTGTGGATAATGGCGAGGTCTCCAGATTGGGAAATATGCGGATGGGCGTTAACATCGTTAGGTTCGCCATGAGTAGCCCAGCGGGTATGGCCTATACCTATATTAGCGGTGGTATTGTTGTGTTTCACGATCTTTTCGAGGTCGCTTACCTTCCCTGCTTTCTTATAAACGGTCATGCCGCCGTTCAATAAGGCTATGCCCGCGCTGTCATACCCGCGATACTCAAGCCTTTTCAGGCCTTTTATCAGGATTGGGTAGGCTTCTTTATTACCAATGTAACCTACAATGCCGCACATAATGTTATGGAGTTAGTTCTTCAACTTTGAATATACAACAAATAATTTAGCGCGGTATAAGGGATCAGGATAACTTCCGCCGCCGGCTACCAGGTGAAATGCTCCATAAAAATTCTGCGAACCATCTATATGGAGGTGTATAGTATCATTTTTAGCGGCAATAGAGGCCATAACTTCCCTCGGTATATCAACGGTGAATTTTGCAAGTGTGGTACCGGGATAAGGATTATGAAGAGTGCCATCTATAACATTTAACGGAGTACTGCTGTATATCGGATACATGTCGGCAATAGTATAGAGGAGACCATTCCCTATACCGGTTGGGTAGGTGCTGTTTCCTATACCTGTTGGATTAATCCTTTCGGGGGCAAAGAGGATGGGGCCGCCGGGGGTTTGGATATAATTACCATAACCGGGTAATAAAGTGAATTGCAATTCGGCTTTATTGATAATACCGGCCGGTAAGTTTTTTATTCCGGGCACTATGACGTCAATTGACGCCCCAGGCTCATTTTGCACCGCTATGACCTGGTCATTAGACTGTGTGGACTGAAATAAATTGTTTACCGGGAAATGGCTATATGATTTGGTAACATTATTAAAGTGAGCGCAAGTTCCGATATCGAAATAATAAGGGGTAACTACGGTGTCATGTAAACCGGAATCGTGATGATATATTAGTATGCCGGCTTCTGAATAAGGGCCCGTCACCCCATCAAGCTGGAAATAGGGAATAGCGGTGTTGAATTGCCGTGTATCAGCTACCTGTACACAGATACCATTAAATGTATGAAGGAAGTCTGCAGCGGGACTGGAGCTACCGCTAAGGTTATTCAAGGCAGGAATAAGCCTGCTCTTAACTATAGGTAAATTAAGCTTTATGCGAAGTCCTGCCTGGTTTTGAGGGAGCACATTAACACCTAAGGAGTCTTTCAGGTGATATACATTGACAGTGGTAGGGTCGCTGAGCGAATGGGCAGCATCTATTGGCTTGGTACTATAAGCATAATAAGTGGAGTTATAATCTATAGTATCCAGCATGTAAAATACCTGGTAGGTTTGCGTTAATGTCTTAGTAATGGTATCGCCATAAGTAAAACCACTGTATGGCAGCACCAGTATGGCAGAATCAATAAGAGCGTCAACAAGCGGAGTATAATCAGAAGGTATAATATTAAAATAAATAGCGGCGGTCATGGTGCCAAAGAACGAATCAGTATAAGTGCCCAGCCCCTGGATTACACCGTTGAAATGATAACTTGTTACGACAGTATCATTATAATAAGTATGCGTGATGCATGACAAGGTAGTATCATAAACCCCTACTGCATTGTTAGACGGAGATACCCTGGAATTGATGATGGTATTCTCTCTGCAGCCATTGTTTATAACAAGAGCGATAAGTACAGAAATCAATACCGGTAATGTGCGGGATATATGCTTCAAGGTCTGAAATTTAAAGGCTAAGATGGCAAAAGAAATACTAAGACTCTGTTAAGCTTTTATATAGCTCCAGCAGTTGGGACACATCTTCCTTCCATCCCGTTTCATATTTAAGCACTTTTTTATATCGGCTTGTTTTGAGTTCATCCGTTATCTTTTTGTCCATTTTCTCTGATCCCATAATCACTACATCAGCGCTTTTGCCCGCACCTAATGTTAAGGCGGTATTGGTCCCTTCTTTGAAAGGATCAAGGTCTTTTTCTTTTATTTCATTGCTAATCAATGCTTTTTTCATAAAATTAGCATTCAGTTTTTCTTTAAACTGGTTTGGCTGGGCGGTGTATATGATTTTAGAATAGCCGAAAACAGGCTCTTTTTTATAGGTTGTCTTGAGGTATAAAGGTATTAATGAAGTCATCCATCCATGGCAATGTATCACATGAGGCGGCCATCCGAATTTCTTGACTGTTTCCAAAGCGCTTTTGCAGAAAAATATCATGCGCTCTGCGTTATCGTCAAAAAAGATGTCCTGGTCATCGCGGAAAGCAAACTTACGTTTGAAATAGTCTTCGTTATCCATAAAATATACCTGCAGGCGGGCATTTGGTAACGAGGCAACCTTTATGATCAACGGATAATCATCCTTATCTATAATTATATTGATACCTGAAAGACGTACTACCTCGTGCAGCCTGTGGCGGCGCTCATTGATCAGCCCGAAACGGGGCATGATGATACGTACCTCGAGACCGGAATCAAAAGTCTTAATGGCCAGTTTGTTCAGTACCTGTGCAAAATCAGTAAACTCTGTATAGGGAGAAAGTTCATTGGCAATAATTAAAACACGTTTCTTTATGTCAGTGGACATGAGATGAGAATTAATAATTAGAATAAATTGTAGAAATAATCTGCAAAATTACGAAAATATTGAGTTCCGACCGTACTTTGCGTTTCCATAGCCTAAAATAGTTATATGGTCATCTTTAAAAAGATACAGGATATAAAAGATTTTATATGCGATCAGAATCTGAAGGGACATAAGCCAGGCTTCATTCCTACTATGGGTGCGCTACATGCCGGGCACCTCTCCCTGGTAGAAAAAGCGAAGGCTGATGGGATGCTGGTTGTATGCAGTATTTTTGTAAATCCTACTCAATTTAACGATAAAGCTGACTTTGAGCAGTACCCTATATCAATAGAAACTGATATTGGACTATTGATAAATACCGGTTGCGATGTCTTATTCCTGCCATCTGTAAATGAGATATATCCTGGGGGTGAATCTGCGATGAAATCATACATTTTTGGCTACTTAGATACTATACTGGAAAGCACCCAAAGGCCGGGACATTTCCGGGGGGTGGGACAGGTGGTGGCACGCCTGTTGGAGATCATTGAACCCAGCCGCCTATACCTGGGACAGAAAGATTACCAGCAGTGCATGGTGATCCGTAAACTGGTGGAAATGATGGGATTAAGGTACCTGGAGGTTATTGTATGCCCCACGGTAAGAGAGGCTGACGGGCTGGCTATGAGCTCGCGCAACCGCAGGCTTACAGAACCGCAGCGTATTGTGGCAGGGGTTATTTATCAATGCCTTGTATCCATAGAATCCAAACAAAATACTACGACTTTTGATATTGTGAGGAAAGAGTGTGAAGATATCCTTGCTTCGAAAGGTTTTGTAACAGAGTATGTTGCGCTAGCAGATGCCCGGAACCTGGAGCTATTAAACAATTACCGGAAGTATATACCGATGGTAGCTTTAATAGCCGCGAAGATCGGGAAGATACGGCTGATTGATAATATTTTGTTGAAAAGTGAATAGGTTTCCAACACTTCAAAAGGAATTGGGTATGAATCAATAATAGCTTTTGGAAATTTTTTTGTATCTTTAAATATAAAAGTTTTATACCGATGAATACCATTTCCATACATGTTCCTTCTTCATTGGCGAATATTTATGAGAAAGCTAACGAAGAAACGAAAAAAAAGGCAGAAGCATATATAAATGCCTGGCTGAGTTCTTTTTTTAGTAGTAAATCTCCTGATGACCGTCTGTTTGATATTATGAAGCAAGCAACTGAAATTGCTAAGAAAAATGGGCTTACGGCTGAAAAGCTGGATCAACTCCTGAAAGATGAGGCGTAATTTTTTTGTTTTTGAATGATTATGACAGAACCATTAGCGCTTGGCATTGATATAGGCGGTACGAATACTTCTTACGGTATTGTAAACAGGCAGGGTAAAATAATTCAAAAAGGAAGCCTTTCCACTACCGGGCATGGAAGTATAGAAGATTACATTCAGGCTTTAAAGAATGAAACGCTGCCTGTTATGGAAAAAGCGGGCAGGAGCAATATAACAGGCGTAGGCATTGGCGCGCCTAATGGTAATTTTTTCACGGGCGAGGTGGTTTTCGCACCAAACCTTCCCTGGCATGGAGTGATTCCAATGGCTAAGCTAATTGGTGCGGCGCTTGGATTAAAAGCTACATTGACTAATGACGCAAAGGCTGCCGCTATAGGCGAGATGATGTATGGCGCAGCAAAGGGGATGAAGGATTTCATTATGGTAACGCTTGGCACGGGGCTTGGCAGCGGGTTTGTGGCGAACGGGCAAATAATCTACGGGCACGATGGGCTGGCGGGAGAACTGGGGCATGTGATAGCTGTAAGAGACGGCAGAAAATGTAATTGCGGCCGTAATGGCTGCTTGGAAAGATATGCTTCCGCAACAGGGATAGTGATAACAGCGGAACAATGGCTCAGCGAGCGCAATGATGCGACCCTGCTCAGGACAAATAAAGGCGCAATAACTGCAAAGATGATACATGAAGCCGCAGCGCAGGGTGATACTTTTGCATTGGAATTATTTGAGTTTACCGGGAAAATACTCGGGCAAAGCCTGGCTGATGCAGTAGCTATTACATCGCCGCAGGCCATCATTTTCTTCGGCGGCCTTGCCAAATCCGGCGATCTGCTGATAAATCCTGTAAGAAAATATTTAGAAGCTAACCTGCTGCATATTTATAAAAACAAAGTAGCTCTGCTACAATCTGCATTGCCTGATGCGGATGCTGCGATATTGGGTGCGAGTGCGCTGGTGTGGAACCCCTGACCCCTAAAGGGGAACCTACTATTTAACTTCACTATAATAACCTTAAGCTAAGAAATACTATTCTGGCAATTTTAATTTCTCTCATTCAGGAATATTAATGATGAGACCTTCTCCCTCAGTTGCATGTATATTCACAAGCGAAGCCCCTTTAGGGGTTTGGGGTATGTTTAGTTTAAGAGATGAGGCTTCTCCCTATATACCTTCCATACAAATTCCCCGAATAAAGTATTAGCCCAGGCAAACCAGGGGCGGGTGTATTTTGAGGCATCGTCTTTGTTGAATGATTCGTGCATGAAACCTGTTCCGGCATGTGAATGTTGGAGCATGTCGAGACATATTTTTATTTCTGCGTCGTCGGTGCTGGTCAATCCACGCATGATAATGCTGATAGGCCAGATCTGATCCATGCCCACATGGGGGCCACCTATCCCCTCGCCTGCCTTGCCTTTAAAGAAGAAGGGATTTTCGGCCGAGAGGACGAATTTTCTTGTGTTCTTATAAACAGGATCGTCGTGCATGGCGGGAATAAGGTAGCTTAAGGATAAAAGGGATGGTACATTCGCATCATCCATTAAATTATAACTCTCATACCCATTTACTTCATAAGCGAATATCGTTCCGAATTTCCCATTTTTAATTTTAGCATCATTTTCCAGGCCGGTAACAATCTGATCCATTAATTTGCTGAGAACATCTGTATCAAAGGTTTGTTTTGATGCAGCAACAAGTGTTGCTAATTGACCAAGGCTTGCAAATGCAAAAAAATTGGAAGGTACTAAGTAAGAAAACATGGTTGCATCGTCACTTGGGCGGAAGGCAGAGCAGGTAAGGCCATTTGGCCTTACGGGATACCCATAACCGCCCATGGGTACTGTGTCTGTAGCGTACTTTGTTTCCCGCATAAAACTATATGGGCCGTTGTTCTCAAACCTTTGTTGTTCCTTAAATGTTTTTATCACAAGCGCCATTGCCGCTACCCATTGCGCATCAAAAGGTGAAGTATCTCCCGTTTCTTTCCAGTAGCCATGCGCCAGGCGTATGGGATAGCAAAGGCTGTCTATCTCCCATTTGCGCTCATGGATGCCACGCTGCATTTTGGTATCATCGCTTTTCCATTCACTGTTTTTGTGTTCATTTTTATAGAATGCGTTGGCATAAGGGTCTTTAAGAATGCACTTTACGTGCCTGTGGATAACGCCCTTTATCAGTTGTTTCAGTTCTTCATCTTCTTTGCACAATGGCAGGTAAGGCCATACCTGCGCTGAGGAATCTCTGAGCCACATAGCATCTATATCACCAGTGATCACATAAGTATCGGGCTTGCCGTCGATAATATCGAAATCAACAGTAGTATCTAAAGTATTGGGGAAACAATTCTCAAACATCCATGCCAGCTCTTTGTTGCCAATATTCTTTTTTACTTCGGCGATTATTCTTTCCACAGCCTTGCTTGTAAAATTCCTTTCCCCTTCGGGGATACGGACAACGGGAAAACTGCTCTCAGCGCCCCAAGCGTTAGTATATTTCGCCAGCAGAATAGCTGATGTTGCCAGAGTTGTTTGTTTTACAAAGTGTCGTCTGTTCATGGTATCGGTGGTTTTAGTAATGTAAAACTATCAATTTATACCTATAATTTATGGAATTAAAAATGAGTACGGGCTTTTCATTTGCAGTAGTATCTTCGTAATACAGATATAGTTATGAAAAAGGGACTACTGACAATACTTTGTATTTTAATGGCCGGTCTGATCACCAGTGCGCAAAACCTCATAAGATACGCCGACCCATTCGTTGGTACAGGCGGACACGGTCATACTTATCCCGGTGCAACTGTTCCTTTCGGGATGGTGCAGCTTAGCCCGGACAATGGCACTGAAGGATGGGACTGGTGCAGTGGCTATAATTATGGCGATTCTACTATAGCAGGGTTTAGCCATACACACCTAAGCGGTACAGGCTGCGGGGACTGGTGCGACATATCGGTGATGCCTTCTACCAGCATTATCAATGATACCTTCAAATATTTTAAAGTGCCTTACAGCCATAAAAATGAAAAAGCATCGCCCGGTTTCTATAGTGTAAAGCTGGGTAATGGAGTTAATGTTGAGCTTACGGCTACAGAAAGATGCGGTATGCACCGGTATGAATTTCCTAAAGGATGCAACCCTGTTTTGCAGTTTCATTTGAGCTATGCGATCAACTATGACAGTGCAACCAGGACACGCATTTACCAATTGAATGATTCTACCATAGTGGGTTACCGACGCTCTCAGGGATGGGCGCATAAGCAGATGGTATTTTTCGCGGCACGTACTTCACAACGGATTGATAAAATTCACATCATCAATAATAATAAGGAGCACAGGGAGGTAGGCGAAGGTTATGAGTTTGATGATGTCTATAATGGTGAACTGGAATTTAACGACTTAAAGGGAAAACCGTTGCTCATGAAAGTGGCCCTGTCATCAGTGAGCCAGGAAATGGCTATGAATGCGCTGAATGAAATCAGGGGCTGGAATTTTGATATGGTGAAGAAAAGGGCCGAACAAAAGTGGGAGCATGAAATGGAAAAGATCCAGGTAAAAACAAAGAATGAAACCATGAAGCGCATCTTTTACTCTGCGCTATACCATACCTGCATGGCTCCGGTACTGTATTCAGATATAGACAGCAGGTACGTGAATGCAAAAAGTGAAATGAGGAAAATGCCTAAAGGGCAACGTTATACCGTTTTCTCTTTGTGGGATACGTATCGTGGGCTTTGTCCGTTATTCACACTCATACAGTCAGAACGGAATACAGATATACTTAACAGCATGCTTGCATTCGCTGATGAAAATGGATTGCTCCCAGTGTGGGACCTGAGCACTTATGAAACCGGATGTATGGGCGGCTATAGCGCAGTACCTGTAATGGCGGACGCCGTATTAAAAAATACACCTGGCCTGAACGCAACAGATGCTTACGAAGCCATGAGAAAAACTGCGTTCCAGGAGCGGAGAGGAACACCGGATTACATTAAGTATGGTTACCTGCCGCAGGACAAAGCAGGCTACAGTGTATCTATAACACTGGAGTATGCTTATGATGACTGGTGCATAGCACAGGTAGCAAAGAAACTGGGCAAGACCGATGATTACAAGCTCTTTATGAAAAGGGCTGCTGCATACAAATTATTATTTGACAGCACAACAGGGTTCATTCATGGTAAGAACGCGAATGGCAGTTGGGTAAAAAATTTCAATCCTTATTTTACTTCTACTGACGCGGGTAAATCAATGTTTGAAGAAGGCAATGCATGGCAGTACACCTTCTTTGTGCCGCATGATGTAAGAGGCCTTGCTATGGAATATGGCAGCTATGATAAGTTTATACAAAAATTAGATTCATTGTTCATAGCAAAAACAAACAAGGCAACATTTGATGACGCACCACCGGATGTAAGCGGGCTGATAGGCCAGTACGCTCATGGCAATGAGCCAAGCCATCACATAGCCTATTTGTATAACTTCGTAGGGCAGGCATGGAAAACACAAGAGCGCGTGCGTTTTATTGTTGACTCCATGTACCATGACAAGCCTGACGGTTATGCCGGTAATGAAGATTGCGGGCAAATGAGCGCCTGGGCTGTGTGGAGCATGATGGGTATGTATCCTGCCAACCCTGCCAGTGGTGAATATGTTTTCGGAAGCCCCATGTTTGATGAGGTTGCGATCAAATTACCTTCAGGTAAAAAGATAGTAATCATGACAAAGAACAATGCCAAAGACCATCCCTACATACAAAGTGTAACACTT
>JBIOGX010000017.1:0-15781 GCA_044448445.1 Chitinophagales bacterium | reverse complement strand
AGTTTAATGATTATGTTTCTTTTGTGCGAGGCGTCCCAACAATCGTCGGGACGAATAGCAAGCTATTTAAGGCTTTTGCAACGAAGCACAAATGGAACAGAGTTGTTGAAATTGGTGGATTTTATTTAATCATCTTCACTAAGGGTCAAATTATACTCCTTTGCGGGCTTAAAAACTTCACATAAGAACCTCACTTTTGCGCCTTTGCGTGAGATTCTTTTGTGCTTATTTGAAGCATAGTTGGTGTTACCCCCTTGTATCCAGCGCCTTAGTAATCCGTAGTGCCATATCCTGCAAATGATAACGCGTTATTTTGTCCTTTGCTCCCGGAATGGCTGCGTTTACCTGCGCTTTCAGCTCTGCAAGTTGCCCGCGGGCTATAGATATAGCATCGGAGTTCTTAGTATAAAAATTTGCCGCTGATTGCTGGTTGCCGCCACTCCCCTGTAGTTGCGGAGGATTAATAATAGTGATCAGCGCCTCTATGTATGCTTTTTGCAGGTTCCGGCGGTAACCGTCAATAGGCTTCTTTGTGGCAAGCTCACTCCATACTCCTTTTTTTACATCATCCATCATTTGCTCAGGAGTATAGACATTCTGCGCGGAGAAACGGTTACTGCTCACTGACATCCTGCTCAGCCGTCCGCCAGACAACAGGTTGTTAAGCGTATTTATTTGTATGTTGCTTACCAGTTCAGAAGCAACCGGGTTGCTGATCTTGTTCAAAATATTTTTATCGAGCAACCAGGCCGGTGTTTCAAATAGTTGTTTGTTGAGGAAGGCCACAGCTTCTTCCTGTATGGCTTTTGGTGTTGGCTCATATACATCTTCTCCTGTTTGTTCTATGCTTTTTGGCGTTTCGTAAACACCGCCTACATTCTTCAGTACATGTCCCATGTAGCGGCTGAACTGGCCGGCAAGCGCATTGTACATGTCTTTCAGGTTATCATAGGTATCGGCATCCTCCTTAGTCCATTCCGGTAATTTCACAATAATGCGTTTCAGGTTGCGTATGCCGTATTCGCTTGCCTTCATGCTGTTATCACCGAGGTCTTCCGTCTGTGAGCGGGGATCAAAAGGATTCGTTTCTGTGCCAAACCATAATCGGGGATTGGCTTTCAGGCTGTCTATTATCCATTGGTTTACTATTTTCTTATCTTCCTTTTCATCTTTTGCAAAACTTGCTTTATACCCCCACATTATAGCCCACTTGTCATATTCGCCTATGCGCGGGAACAAGCCTGCTTCGCTGATATTATCTTCGGGTTGCGCCACATAATTAAAGCGCGCATAATCCATAATAGAAGCAGTATGCCCATGAGCTTCCACCCATGCTTTGTCGCGCAATTTTTCAACAGGGGTGCGGCTGCTGCTGCCCATATTATGCCGCAGGCCAAGCGTATGGCCTACTTCATGAGAAGACACAAAGCGGATAAGCTGTCCCATTAGCTCATCATCAAATTCCATTTTCCTGGCCTTTGGATCCACCGCTGCAGCCTGTATCATATACCAGTCGTGCAGCAACTTCATCACGTTATGATACCAGCCTATGTGGCTCTCTATGATCTCCCCGCTGCGGGGGTCATGTACATTAGGTCCATAAGCGTTCTCTACATCAGAGGGCAGGTAACGAAGCACTGAATACCGCGCATCTTCAAGATTTGCGAGGGAATCCTTGTCATCCCATTCCTTTGCCATGATTGCATTTTTAAAGCCCGCTTTTTCAAAGGCCACCTGCCAGTCATTTACCCCCTGTATCAGGTAAGGCCGCCACTTCTTTGGTGTTGCCGGGTCTATGTAATAAACGATTGGTTTCTTTGGTTCTACCAGTTCGCCTCGCTTCCATTTTGCTATATCCTCGTCCTTAGGTTCCAGCCTCCAGTGCACGATGAATATATTGTTTTCCACCTTTTGCTGCCTGTCATTATACACTACATAGTCGTCAGCAAAAAAGCCTACCCGTGGGTCGAACATACGTTTCTTCATAGGCGTTTTCGGCAACAGCACGAAGGAGTTATTCATCTCCAGCGTAACAGCCCCCGCCGCATAAGCGGCCGGTAAGGTGGTTGACGGAAATGGGCTGGGCGAAGTAGCCGGCATAAACGATGGTGTAGAATTAAATGTTCTTACTACCCTCACCTCGGTATTTATAGGGTAAGCGTTAATATTCCGGATATAAGTCCTGTCGCCAACCTGTGAAGAAAGATTGAACCTTTTCCTGGTAAATTCTCCAATGCTGATGGGTTGATTATCTCCCTTAAAGAAATCAGAAACATCTATCACTACGGAAGCGGAATCTTTCCCAAAAGCCTTAATGTCAAATGCCCATGCTATAGGATTCATGTTAGAATTGGTTACGGCTTTGTATATCTCGTTAGTTGAGTCAGCTTTACTTATAACGGTAACAACCCGTAAAAACACATTGCTATTGGGGCCTATTTCCCATAGTATAGTCTGGTTATTGACCATCTCACCTGCATATACACCGCCACCACCGGCAGTTTTGCTATACCGCGTAGTCACGATCATTTCCCTATTCATCAATGAGTCGGCTATCTCGAAATACCACTTATCCTCTACCTTATGCACGGTAAACAATCCATGTTTGGTAATCGCCTTATCGGTAATTACTTTATTATATGGCTTCACACCCTTTTTAGAAGCCGCGGTGTCAGCGGCTGGTTTTGCAGCCATAGCGGGTGCGGCAGGTGTATCACTCTTTTTATGTTTGTTCTTTGCAGTAGCGGCTACAGCAAGGCATAGCAGTATTGGGACGATTGCGTATTTTCTCATTATTAAGATTTGGAAGGAACAATGTAGTAAAGAGCCGTCATAAATTCAAACTTTTATGTCCTGCAATGATAAATATCAATCCCCCTATTGATCCTAATCAATCTACAAGCCTCATTCATATTCTATTTTTCGCGCAACTTCATGCTCTATGCGCATATCATTTATTTTGTTTCTCTGCGGTATCACCACGATTACCAGTTGTACAAAGCCCGTTTCTATTACTGTTAATCATGGTAAGATTGTAGTCAAGGTTTTTCACCAGGTTGACGGAGCGCCGCTCATTTTCGATACAGTTGCCTATACTAATGCAGCCCAAAATGTTTACAGCGTAGAAAAACTGCAGTATTATCTGAGTGGCATTAAAATTTACAAAAATAAAATCCTCCGTTATTCCGGCAGTGATGTTATACTGGTTGATGCACGCAAGGATAGTGTTACCTCATTTACCATTACCCCCGCCTCCGGTTTAGAAACCGGCGTGTATGATTCAATAGCATTCAGGATTGGCGTTGATTCCGCATTGAATACCCCATTTGGATTACCCCAAACATTGGATAACCTCGATATGGCCTGGCCTGATGCAATGGGAGGAGGGTATCATTTTCTGAAACTGGAAGGGCATTATAAAAATGATTCGCTGCTTGCGGGCTATGCCATGCATATTGGCGGGAATGGCTTCCTGGTAAAAGGTGGCTTCCATTGCGCTCTTAATATAGCAGCTACGGGTGATGCCGAATTAAAGATGATTATGAATGTAAATGAATGGTTTCGTAATCCTGATAACTACGATTTTAATACTGATGGGGTGTTTAGCATGGGGAATATGGCATTAATGCAAAAACTTTCACAAAACGGCGCTGATGTTTTTTTTAGCAATTGACTATGACAAATCTAAAATCTAAAAACCATATTATGAAGCCGGGGTATATACCTGTTATGATTTTTGTGCTGTTTGCAATTATTCTATCCTGCAAAAAAAGTTCTAATTCTACTAATAATGTTACCCCACCGAATGATACGCTTTACACGCTGACTCCCGATACGTTGTACTACCCTCCTCATTTTCCGACACCGACAATACCCAGTGACAATAAACCATATAAAGAGCTTATTCAGTTAGGCCGTATGCTCTACTACGACCCTATACTGTCAAATGACGGCAGATACTGCGCCGGCTGCCATACCCAGGCAAATGGGTTTACCTCACTTGGGCTATATAATAATGCGATGCCTGTACTACCCCATGAGAATCTTGCGTGGTACACTAATTTTATGTGGGATGGTTCAAAAACAGGAACCCTGGAAGACATAATGCTCTTTGAAGTAACCAGCTTTTTTGGCACAGACCTTAATAAGATAAACCAAAGCGCGAAATACAAACCGCTCTTCAAAAAATATTTCAGGGTTGACAATATTACTCATAAAGAGATCGCCTATTCCCTGGCGCAATTCTTACGCTCGGTTATAACAAGAGACAGCAAGTATGACCGTACTATGAGAGGCGAGGCGTCATTTACACGCGATGAATATATGGGCTACATGGCATTTTTTACAGAAAAAGGGGATTGTTTTCATTGCCATATTAATCCTGTTATGACCGACAACCTCTTTCACAATACAGGGTTAGACAGTTTGTACGCTACGGATGCAGATAAAGGCTATTACAATGTTACCAGCAATACTACTGATCTCGGTAAATTCCGTACGCCAAACCTTAGGAATGTGGCACTGCGTAAGTACTATATGCACGATGGCAGATATACAACATTGGAAGAAGTAATTGATTTTTACGATCATGGCATGCATAAAGTAAATAATCTTGATCCGGTTATGGCATTGCCCTATAAAGCAAACGGATTGCACTTAACAGACCTCGATAAACAACAGCTAATAGCCTTTCTCAATACCCTTACCGATTCAACCTTTATTTCCGATCCGGGTCTTTCTAATCCTAATTAGACATTAAAAATCAGCGCTGTATATTGAGTGGCTATGCGGTCTTTGCAGGAAAACTATCCTGTCATTCAAAAATAGGACGCCTCGATAATATTCAACTTATCAAACAATCACCGTATATTACCACCCAATGATTAATATAGGACAATACAATACACTTAAGGTCATTAAGGAAGTTGATTTTGGCATGTACCTGGATGGGGATGGAGAAGAAATACTCCTGCCCAAACGCTACGTACCCGAAGGCCTTAAACCCGGTGACGAGATAACAGTTTTCATCTATCACGATAATGATGGACGGCTTATAGCTACTACCGCAAAACCATATTCCGTTGTAGGAGAGATTGCCCTGATGGAAGTCGCCGATGTTAACGCTGCAGGAGCATTCCTTAAATGGGGAATAATGAAGGATGTCTTTGTTCCTATCTCCCATCAGGAAAAGAGAATGAAACCCGGCGACAAACGTCTCGTACAATTGTTTATTGATCAAAAGACCGGCCGCGTTACCGCGACGGAGAAGATAGATAAGCACCTGAGCAACTATGAGCTTACCGTGAAAGAACATGAACCCGTAACACTGCTCATCTACCAAAAAACAGACATTGGCTACAAGGTCATTATCAACGATAAGCACCTGGGAGTATTACATTATAATGAGGTTTTCCGCGATCTTGAAACAGGAGAAAAAGTAAAAGGTTTCATCAAGCATATAAGGCCGGATAATAAGATAGATGTATCGCTTGGTGCAAAAGGTTATACACGCATACCGGATGAAGAGGCCAGGATACTATCCCTCTTGCAGGAAAACAATGGCTACCTGCCATACAACGATAAGTCTGACCCAAAAGATATCTACTCTTTCTTTGGTATGAGCAAGAAAACTTTTAAGATGACATTAGGCGCTTTGTACAAAAAAAGAATGATCACCTTTACGCAAACAGGCACTAAACTGGCAGAATAAAACCCATTAATTATCTTTCAACCTATTAACCAATTAACTTTTTAACTAATTACCCTTTTAACCAATTAACTTATTAACCTAAATTGCGTCATGGTTGCAGCTAAAAAGAAAAGATCACGCCGTCCATTCTTTGTGGTGGCCATTATTATCATTGCGGTCTTTGTATTCTCTCTGTTCAAAGTATTCGGCCCTAATACCGGCACATTCACACAGGGAGAATACTTATACATACATACCGGCGCTGATTATGAAAAGGTTAAGGACGCTTTACAAGGAGGCGGCTTCATATCAGATATGATGAGCTTTGATTTACTGGCTAAAGGCGCAAAACTTCCAGCACACATACACCCGGGAAAGTATAAGATCAATAAAGCTATGAGTAATTACAACATCATCCGCATGTTGCACGCAGGCCGGCAGACACCCGTGAAATTAGTGATCAACAAGCTGCGCACTAAACACGATCTTATTAACCTCCTGTCCTCAAATCTGGAGGCTGATTCTCTTTCTTTAACTCAATTGCTGGAAGACCCTGTCTATTTGTTACAATTCGGGCTTGACACCAATACTGCTATGTGCCTCGTACTGCCGGACACATACGATTTTTTCTGGAATACCACTGCCGACAAAGCCCTCAGAAAACTCGAGCGCAACTATACCAAATTCTGGGATGATACCCGTAAACAACAAGCGCGTGAGCATAACCTTACTCCTGTTCAGGCTATCATCCTCGCCTCTGTTGTGGACGAGGAAACAAATATTAACGAGGATAAACCAAACATAGCAAGTGTATATCTCAACAGGATTCGCAAAGGCATGAAACTGGAAGCCGACCCTACCGTAAAGTTCGCAATGGGCGATTTTACCATCCGCCGGATAAAAGGCGCCATGCTGCAAAACCCTTCGCCCTATAATACCTATATATATCTTGGACTACCTCCGGGGCCTATATGTACGCCATCAGCCGGTTCTATACAGGCAGTGCTTGAAGCGCCCAAAACAACGTATCTCTATTTCTGTGCTAAAGAAGACTTCAGCGGGCGTTCTAATTTCGCTTCTACCTATAATGAACAATTAAAAAATGCTCATGCTTACCAAAAAGCGCTTAATGCCAGAGGGATCAATTAAGTATTCATACTTACAGCATATTGTTTTTCCTTCTCCCTGTCTTTTCTAAAAAAGAAAATATAATAGACCAGCAAGATCACTATACCTGTAAGGAATAAAAAAACTGCGTATTTCTTATATTCTTTGTCAACACCTAAAAATTCAGTGACCATCCACACCGAGTTAGCTGATATCCATAAGCATACGGCCAGGTTATGAAAAAACTCCGCCCTGATATGTTTGGATCTCCATAATATATATAACGCCACACTAAGCGTAGGGAAGATCATAAAGATGCCGCCAGGCTTCCATACCAATACCCAGCAAGTATCTTTCAGCAACCACAGGAATATATGCCCGTTTTCTACCCACCTGTGTGTTGGCGATAAATAAACCTTGCCTTTATCCATTTTTTGTTCCATACCTGCAAATTCAGGAATCAAAAATAATCTTCATTTTTATCTGTGCAACCTGCACTTAGTGAAGATGATTAAATAAAATCCACCAATTTCAACAACTCTGTTCCATTTGTGCTTAGTTGCAAAAGCCTTAAATAGCTTGCTATTCGTCCCGACGATTGTTGGGACGCCTCGCACAAAAGAAACATAATCATTAAACTTGATGGATTTTATTTAATCATCTTCACTTATTCATTTTTTTACGCTTTGAACTATTATTTTTTATTTCAAATGAGTACCTTTGCGCCAAATTTTTTAACACCAGTTAATCACATAATAAAATGAACACAGTAAAAGTTGCCATCAATGGTTTTGGCCGTATCGGCCGCCTCGCTTACCGCCAGATCTATAATATGGAAGGCATTGAAGTTGTAGCGATCAATGACCTTACTAAGCCAAATGTTCTGGCCCACCTCCTCAAATACGATACCGCGCAGGGTCGTTTCGGACAGGATGTAAAAAGTACTGATACCTCCATCGTTGTAAACGGCAAGGAGATCAAAATATATGCGCAAAAAGATCCCGCGCAGATACCCTGGGCTGCGCACAATGTTGACGTAGTACTGGAATGTACCGGCTTCTTTACAGATAAAGAAAAAGCGGAAGGCCACATTAAAGCCGGCGCTAAACGTGTTGTTATTTCCGCTCCCGCTACCGGCGAAATGAAAACTATTGTTTTCAATGTGAACCATAAAATTCTTGATGGCAGCGAAACAGTGATCAGTTGCGCTTCATGCACTACCAACTGCCTCGCTCCTATGGCAAAGGCACTGAACGATTCTTTCGGTATCATTACCGGCCTCATGACTACTGTTCATGCCTATACCAGCGACCAGAATACACAGGATGCACCGCACGCCAAGGGCGACCTTCGCCGCGCACGCGCAGCCGCTGAAAATATCGTTCCCAATACCACAGGCGCTGCTAAGGCTATCGGCCTTGTGATACCAGAACTGAAAGGCAAACTGGATGGTGGCGCACAACGCGTACCTACTATCACAGGTTCGCTTACAGAGCTCGTTACCGTGCTCGGTAAGAAAACTACTTTAGAAGAAGTGAACGCAGTTATGAAAGCAGCCGCTAATGAGAGCTATGGTTATAATGAAGACCAGATCGTAAGCAGCGACATTATCGGTACTTCATTTGGTTCCCTGTTCGATGCTACACAAACCCGCGTTATCACTGTCGGCGACCACCAGTTGGTTAAGACCGTTAGCTGGTACGACAATGAGATGAGCTACGTAAGCCAGCTCGTCCGCACCGTGAAATACTTTGCGGGGCTTATTAGTAAATAAAAAACAATTATACCACTACAAAAAGCCTTCATCATGGAGGCTTTTTGTACTTTTACAATAAGTTTTCCTATATGGAACGAGCAGAAATAGGCCAGTTACTAAAACGCATCACCTATAATCCAGAAATATTTGGAGGCAGGCCGCTCATTCGTGGTATGAGGATTCGTGTGGTTGATGTATTGGAAATGCTTGCTGGCGGTATGACCTCACAGGAAATATTGGATGATTATACTTACCTCGAAGCAGAAGATATAACTGCGTGTCTTTTATATGCTTCGATGATAGTAGGAAATAAAACTATCTTTAAAACATAATTATCATATCGTAGAAATAGAATAACATGAAAAAATTCTCATCATATAATTTAGCAAACCAGAGGGCGCTCATACGTGTTGACTTTAACGTACCCATTAAGAATGGCGTTATAACTGATGATACCCGCATCCGCGCTGCCCTCCCTACTATTAAGAAAGTTTTGGCCGATGGCGGCAGCGTAGTGCTCATGAGCCATTGGGGACGTCCGCTCAAAGACATAGAGAAGAAGCCTAACCTTACATTGGCTGACTTCTCATTAAAGCCTGTTGTGCCTTACCTGTCTAAGCTGCTTAACATGGAAGTGCAGTTTTCTGATGATTGTATCAGCGATGACGCCATGCAGAAAGCAAAGAACCTTAAACCCGGCCAGGTACTGCTCCTCGAAAACCTCCGTTATTACAAGCAGGAAGAAAAAGGCGATAAGGACTTTGCCGAAAAGCTGTCAAAGCTGGGTGATGTGTATGTAAATGACGCCTTTGGCACTGCACACCGCGCACATGCTTCCACTTCAGTGATCGCGCAATTCTTCCCAGGCGATAAAAAGACCTTCGGCTACCTGATGGAAAACGAAGTGATCGCTGCCGAAGAAGTGTTGCATAATAATAAGAAACCTTTCACTGCCATAATAGGCGGAGCGAAGGTCTCTGATAAGATACTCATCATCGAGAACCTGCTCGATAAAGCTACCGACATCATCATTGGCGGCGGTATGGCTTATACCTTTTTTAAAGCGGAAGGTGGCGCTATCGGCAACTCGCTTTGTGAAGACGACCGCATTGATATGGCGCTGGCACTGTTGAAAAAAGCAGCCGAAAAAGGAGTTTGCATACACCTGCCTGCCGACAGCATCATAGCTGACAAGTTCAGCGCGGATGCCAATACCTCATCCGGCCTCAGCAATGAGATACCCGCCGGCTGGATGGGCCTCGATATAGGGCAGATGGCCATTGAGCAATTTAAAAAGATCATCTGCGCATCAAAGACCATCCTCTGGAACGGCCCTATGGGTGTGTTTGAAATGGAAAAATTCCAACACGGTACAAAAGCTATTGCCGAGGCGGTTGTTGAAGCTACCAATAAGGGTGCATTTTCACTCGTTGGCGGCGGCGACAGTGTAGCTGCGGTCAACAAATTCCAGTTAGCCGATAAAGTAAGTTATGTGTCCACCGGCGGCGGCGCCATGCTCGAATATTTTGAAGGCAAACAACTACCCGGCATCGCTGCAATAAAGGGATAATGTGATTGGAATGTGATGAAATGTGGGTGAATTTGATGTAATGCCCAGTATATACCGATAATGTCTATTATACCATTAATTTAAAATGCCCCCAAGATGTCTGTCGGGGGCATTTTTTATGAACTTACTGCATCATCTCGTCTCAAAACACATTCAACCACATTTCATCACATTTTAAAACCAAATTCCATCACATTCTCTTCCCACATTCCATCACATTTCTTCCACATTACTTCAGTTTAAACGCTTTCTTCACCTTAGCTACGTAATCCAGTTTTTCCCACGTAAAGAGTTCCACCTTCATGGTCTTGGTCTGGCCATCAGCGCTCTTGAATGTTTTGTTCACTGTCACAGGCGTGCGGCCCATGTGTCCGTAAGCTGCTGCTTCGCTATACATAGGCTGGCGCAGTTTCAGGCGTTCTTCAATAAAGTAAGGGCGCATGTCGAATATCTCGCTAACTAATTTAGCTATATGGCCATCGCTCATATTTACTTTGGCAGTACCATAAGTCTGTACATAGATGCCCATAGGCTGTGCTACACCGATAGCGTAAGACACCTGTACGAGTATTTCGTCACACACACCTGCGGCTACAAGGTTTTTGGCTATGTGGCGTGTAGCATAAGCTGCCGAACGGTCCACCTTGCTTGGGTCTTTGCCTGAGAATGCGCCGCCACCATGTGCGCCCTTGCCACCATAAGTGTCAACGATGATCTTGCGGCCGGTGAGGCCGGTATCGCCATGTGGCCCGCCGATCACGAATTTGCCGGTTGGGTTGACGTGATATTTTATCTTGTCGTTAAACAGGTGCTTGTGCTGCGGATAGCTTTTCAGCACACGTGGTATCAGTATCTTCTTTACGTCAGCCGTTATCTTTTCCTGCATCTTCTTTTCTTCTGCGAAGTCATCATGCTGGGTAGAAATAACGATGGCGTCTATGCGCACGGGCTTGTTGTCATCGCCGTATTCCAGTGTTACCTGGCTTTTCGCGTCAGGGCGCAGGTACTTCATTACCTTGCCTTCCTTGCGTATTGCCGAGAGTGTAAGTAAGAGGTTATGCGCCAGGTCAAGTGCGAGAGGCATGTAATTGTCGGTTTCGTTGGTAGCGTAGCCAAACATCATACCCTGGTCGCCTGCTCCCTGTTCTTCTTTTTTCTTGCGCTCCACACCCTGGTTTATGTCGGCGCTCTGCTCATGGATGGCGGAGAGCACACCGCAGGAGTGCGCTTCAAACATATACTCGCTCTTGGTGTAGCCTATTCTGGCTATCACCTCGCGTGCAATGGTTTGCACATCAATGTAAGTTTTACATTTTACCTCGCCTGCCAGTACCACCTGCCCGGTAGTAACGAGTGTTTCACAGGCGATCTTAGATTGTGGATCCCACGCAAGGAAATTATCAACGAGCGCGTCTGATATTTGGTCGGCGACCTTATCAGGATGTCCTTCTGATACTGATTCTGATGTAAATAGATACGACATTGGTTAATTATCTGTTTTTAATTTAAAAATAAATCCCGATAGCTATCGGGAATTGGGCTGCAATTTATGTATTGTTTAGTGGTATATCAAATTTGTGTAAACAAAGATTGTTAATATTAATTTTATTTACTTAGCATTGGTACTGCTATTACCGCCCGCCGGAACGGATTCATCCATCCGGGTGGAGGCCAGGGATAAAGTTATTCAGAACAGGTGGATAAGTTTCCTGCGGCAGATATTACAGTATTGATATAATATCGTTAATTTCACTGCATACTTATAACGTCAATGAAGGTATTAATTATTATGGGGTCGCAGACCGATGAAAATGTAATGCAGGAATGTAGTAAATGGCTCAACTGGTTCCATATAGAAAATGATACAGTGGTGGCGTCAGCCCATAGAAATCCGGACAGGGTACGGGAAATTATCATGAATGCACAGGCCAATGGGTATGGCGTGGTGATAGCGGCGGCAGGTATGGCGGCAGCGTTACCGGGCGTATGCGCGGCATATACTTCCCTGCCCGTACTCGGCGTGCCGCTCGAAAGCGGCCTGCCCGGTGGTGTTGACGCCTTATATAGCATAGTACAAATGCCTGCAGGGCTGCCGGTAGGCACTTTGGCGGTAGGCAAAGCAGGCGCCCGCAATGCAGCAGCATTGGCAGCCCGTATATTGGCGTTGTCTGACCCAAAAACAGCAACCCGTTTGGAAGAGTTCAAGGCTAATGATTACAGGATATAATGGATAGGGAATTGGGTATTAGGTATTTGGAATTAGGATTGTAGCAGATTGGAATTTGTTTGTGAAATATTGGATTTGTGAAATGAAATTTAACCTGACATTAATATTGCTATTGGCATACTGTTTGTACCTTTAACTTAACATCAAAAACAACGCACTTTGACAGAAGCTATCATTAACCTGGAAACAGTAAATCCCATAGAATTTTTCGGGGTCAACAACAGCAAATTCGAAATCCTGAAACGTAAGTTTCCTCTGCTAAAGCTACTATCAAGAGGCACCCAAATAAAGATTTCCGGCCAGCCAGATGAGGTAAGTGCGGCGCAAATCAAGATAGGCCAGGTGATACAATATTTAGAGCGAAACGGGCATCTGTCTGAAAACTACTTCGCCAAAATACTTGGCGACGAAGAACAGGCAGACATATCAAGCGAAGATGCAAATAACAACGACATTCTCGTCTTTGGCCCGAATGGCAGAGTGGTGCGCGCCAAAACACAGAACCAGAAATTAATGGCGCAGGCGTCTGAAAAAAATGACATCATTTTCGCTATAGGCCCGGCAGGCACCGGGAAAACATATACCGCAGTAGCGCTTGCCGTGCGTGCCCTGAAAAATAAAGCTGTACGGAAAATAATACTCACGCGCCCTGCGGTTGAGGCCGGGGAAAATCTTGGTTTCCTGCCCGGCGACCTCAAAGAAAAAATTGACCCATACCTGCGCCCGCTTTATGATGCGCTTGATGATATGATACCGAGTGATAAGCTGAATTATTACATGGCTAACCGTATCATTGAGATCGCTCCCCTCGCCTATATGCGCGGCCGCACATTGGATAATGCATTCATCATCCTTGATGAAGCGCAAAACTCCACTGACCTGCAACTCAAAATGTTCCTCACCCGTATTGGCGCGTCTGCAAAGGCCATTATTACCGGCGACCTGACGCAGATTGACTTACCAAAACATCAAAAGTCGGGGCTAATAAAAGCTACACGCATACTCCAGAATATAGAAGGCATAGCCCAGATAATACTTGATGAGTCAGATGTCGTTCGCCACAGGCTGGTAAAACAGATCATACGGGCTTATGATAAAGACCATGCCCGTGAAGAAGAACTGGAGGAAAAAAGAGCTAACAGGTCAATTGGTTAAAAGGGCAATAAGTTAAAGGGTTAATTGGTTATAACCAATAATACTCCACAAGGGGTAGTAAAATTATTTTTTACTTAAAACTTCGTGCCCTTTGTGATTACCATTGTGCGCTTTGTGGTTAAGTTTAAACCCTTGTGAAGTATAGTTATACCTTATGCGGATGAAACATTTCATCGAGAAGGGCATACAGTTCAGGATGATTTTCTTTTAATCTTTCCGGGCGCTCAAAAAAATATTCTGATACTACGGCAAAAAATTCAGCATCATTTGCAGCGCCGTAATAGTTAATGTCAGAACGCCCTTTCTTTTTCATTTCATTAATCGTATCGTGAACCAGGTTTACCCATGGCAACAGTTGTGGTTGTGATAATA
Source organism: Chitinophagales bacterium (assembly GCA_044448445.1). GTDB lineage: Bacteria > Bacteroidota > Bacteroidia > Chitinophagales > Chitinophagaceae > Nemorincola. The sequence continues at coordinate 1,905 of JBIOGX010000017.1, read as the reverse complement.
AATATTCCGGAACGCCATCAACAGACCCGTCAGCCTTGTCTATAAGATGCGCAAACTCATGGATAACAGTGTTACTGCCATCAGATGGGTTTTGGAAAGAAGAACGTAACGATGGCCTGGATAAGATCATTTCCCGCTGCATAGCACCATCGCCCACCATTCCCAGCACATTACGTTCCGGCCCATCTGTGCTATAGTCTCTGTTAAAGACACCTTTATACAGCAACACTTCTGACAGGTTATTATACTTCCAATCTGGGAAAGAAAAAATAAGCATAATGGCACCTGAAGCAATAAGAATACGATCCATATCCTCTACTTCCACATCAACACCTCTGATAGTGGTATGCGCCAGGAAATCTTTTATCCGCGCTTCAAAAGCTGTCTTGTTTTTACTGTCAAGATTGTTATAAAAAGGAACATTTTCCGTGAGTAACCGTTGGGTATTTGCCGGCAATTTATAGTCGTGTATTCGCCTTTTCCTGTCTGCATAAATTACATACGCAATAATAATAACAGCAATAAGAATTATTAATCCGGTCATATATGCATATCCTTACAAAAACCTTGCCCGACAACTAAATATGGTATGAAAATTTTTCTCGCAAAGGCGCGGCGTATTTATCATGTTATTTTTTTAAGGCGCAAATACCAAAAATTAATGCTTATTTTAGACTAAACGCTATAACCTTTAAACTAAAAAACTACCTGCTATTATTTTCTACCGCTAATACGGTATGGAGGTTCAGATCGTGTGCGGCACGCATAACGGCTACAATATTGTCTGCGGTGGCTTGTTTGTCAGCATTTATTACCACGGTAGGTTCAGCGTCCTGCGATTTTGCAATGGCACGGGAAATAAATGGTTTGAGCGAGTCAACGATTACAGCAGTCGTCCCGACAAAAAATTGTTGTTTGTCATTGATGGACACTACTACCGTTTGTTTTGCTTTAGTATCGCTTTTTGCTTTGGGAATACTGAGCTTCACCACATTCGGATTGGCAAGTGTAGATATAATAAGGAAGAACAACAGCAGGATGAACAATATATCATTCAGCGCAGATGAATGTCCTTGCGGATCGGGTGATGATCGTCTTTTTATTTGCATGTGCGCTTAACGGTTTGTGTCCTGGATAATGTCTAAAAATTCTACTGAAGCCGATTCCATGCGGTTAACATTCTTATTGATCTGCGCGTTGAGATATGCAAACCCGAGGTACGAAAGCAAACCAATAATAAGGCCCGTAGCAGAGGTAACCATCTTGGTATAGATACCACCTGCTATTGTTTCGAGCGAGAAACCCTGGTGTTGCACATTAAAGAATAATATAATCATGCCTGCTATGGTTCCGAGGAAACCAAATATTGGCGCTATACCTGCAATAGTGGATAATACAGATAGGTTTTTCTCCTGCTGATATATCTCCAGCTTGCCGGTATTCTCCATCGTTTTTTCTATATAGTCTATTGGTTTGCCTATACGGCTTACGCCTTTTTCAATGATGCGGGATACAGGGGTGTTGGTAGCTTTACATATCTCTGTTGCCTTTGCGATATTGCCGCTTTCTACCTGTTCACGAATACGTATCATAAAAGATGTATCAACTACCGATGCCTTGCGGATGGCCAGCAAGCGCTCAACAAATACATAAACCATGACAATGGAGCAAAGCAGCAATGGTATCATTAGTACACCGCCTTCCCACAGTAAATGGAAAAGGGATATTTTTTCAACTGATGCAGCAGCATCCTGCTGCGCTGCCTTCACAAGGCTGTCAGTGGGAACAGCCGTGGCAGCCTGGAGTAAAATGGTTAATAAAGTCATGAATGTGATTTGGACTAAGCAAATATAATTAAAATACCCTCAAACCTTTAGAGGATAATATAAATGCTAACGTTTTATT
>JBIOGX010000016.1:0-16218 GCA_044448445.1 Chitinophagales bacterium | reverse complement strand
TGCTTCCACTGTGCACACATCCAATGTGTAATACTCAGTGTCTAAAAAATCACATCGCAATATTTTTGTTTGATGCACTTAGCTAACGTTTGATGCACTTTCCAAACGTTTGATGCGCTAACCTTTCATTTCCTGCTTTCTCCTGCTATTATTTTTCATTACCTCACGTTACCTGCGCTAAGTGGAAAGTAACCCTTTTGCCCAATAGCATCTTTGTACCCGAAAGCTAAACATAATCATTATTTCATCATTTAAAATCAGCAGCATGAGTACAAAGACTATCCCGTTCATTCCAAATGAAAACGGAAAAACAATCAAAACGACTATTGAAAGCTATTGCGAAGGAGCATGGAGCTTCGCCAACACCGTCCTGTGGCCAGAACAATCTTTTCCCAAAGACGAATTACAACTTGCCCTGCAATATATCCGCCATTATTTTGAATTAGCACGGGACAAGAAAAAAGCGTTCGTTGCTTTCTGTGAACGCATCATTCTTACCAAGCGTTATATAACCGCACAACCGGGACGTTTCCTCCCTGCTCCTTCGGTATGGTTCAACTATTATTATGCGCATGGATTTACAGGCACTAAAAGCTGGCTGGAACAAATACAGGCTAAAAGAAAGGATATACCCGGCTATCTGCAACACATTTCCACTGTCGCCGAATACTACCTGCTTTATATCCAGCGCCCTTCGGCTAAAACATTTAATAGCTGCCGTAAAAAACTGCTTGCATTGAAAGCATACAGCCTGTTACAGTTTTTCTACAACGCCATTCTTCATTTTAGCTATATAAAACTCTAACCAATGACAAAGAATAATCAGGCAGTAAACGGTACGGAAGTTACGTTTACCGTAACACCGCTCACAGGTAAGCAACTGGCAGAATTATATGGTGTTGGTATAAAAACTTTTAACCGGTGGCTGTCGCCGTTCAAGTCAGAGATCGGCAGCAAAACTACCCGCTACTATACAATAGCACAGGTAAAAACTATTATTAAATACCTCGGTATGCCCGGTACAATCATCAGGGAATAAAATCATGACACCCGAACAGGTTTTGTTTGCGCTTTACCGGTAATGTTTGGACGTTAAACGCCCGAACAGCCCAAACAGGGAAAGCAGCCTTTAGCCGCAATAGCATCTTTGTGTTGAAAAAGCAAAAAAATCACTCTTTATGAAATCAGACACCATTCAGTCTCCGCTTCATTACAGCAATGTGATGCTCACGGGAGCAATACTACTGGCAAACACGGATGTCAACGGGCTAATCAATTATACCCTTAAAGCCGCATTGGGCGGAGCAATATGGCTGGGGTATAAAATAGCAGCCGATGCCATTGACAGAAAAAGAAAACAAAAGGACAATGAACGCAATAACTAAAATAATAGCAGGCACGGCTGTCGGGGCAGGGTTGATCGGGGCATTTACTTATGTGCGGGGGCTAACAAGGGCGCAGGCGGAGTTGCAGATTGTCCCCAGTATATACCTCCACAAAGTAAGCCTCGAAGGTTTGATCATTCGTGTGGATGCCCTATTGAAAAACCCGACCCGGGCGAACTTTAAGATAAAGTATCCCCTTATCGAGATCATGCACGCTGAAAAACTGGTCGGCAGTTCTCAGATGGTTGATAAAGACATACACATCCCATCCTTCGGGCAGGTGATGATCCAGGACATGATGGTTACTATTCCCGTATTAAATCTCTTTTCAGTGGCCTCTGACCTAATGCTGTCCATTAATAATCACGAACCGGTCGTGCTTAACGTAGGGGTGATAACAACCCTTGACCTCGGATGGACACAAACGGCTTATGTACACAGGCAGGATATAACGCTTAAACATTGACCTTTTTAAACAACGCTATGGAAGCTGCTAAGAAAAGAAATATCAGAAGCGGGACGGAATACGATCATTTGTTTCCCGCTGCAAGTGTGGACACCCATACCATCATGCGCCATGCTGAAGTTAGCGATACGGTTGGCTTTATACCTGATGTTGTTTCAAAAACGCTTGACCACACTAAAAAAATAGCCGCAAAGCTGAAGGGTTATAATGATTATGACACCTGCCGCAATATCTGGCATTTCGTATATAACCACATTGCCTATAAAAAGGATAAGGACGGATACGAACAGGTAAGAAGCCCTGCAAGGTCATGGCATGACCGCCGTGATGGTGTGGATTGTGATTGCTATGCCACTTTTATCAGCAGCATACTGTCCAATTTAAAAATACCGCACCTGCTGCGCATAACTAAGTACAACAGGGATTATTTCCAGCATATCTACCCGGTGGCGAGGCTGCCCGGAAAGACAGAGGTAATCATAGACTGCGTTACAGACAAATTCAATTACGAAGTACCATACAGTGAAAAAAAAGATTTTATTATGGATTTACAATACTTAGACGGCATTGACATGGAAGGATTAGAGGCGGATTTTTTGCAGCAATCGTCTTTGTCACCCCTATCATCTGTATCAGGGGAAAATGAAAGCATGGATTATGTGGATGACATGCATGGATGGGATGATAGGGGTGATAGGGAAGATAGAGGCGATGGTTTGGGTCGTGCGCATAAAAAAAAGAAAAAGGCTACCCATGAAGCCTTTGAAGATTTTATAGATCATGGCGACAGCGTGCCTGCCTATGGTGTAAAGAAGAAGAAAGGCTTTAAAAAGCTGCTCAATTTCGTCAACAAAGTCAACCCGGCAACGGTAACCTTACGCAATGGCGTACTTGCCGCCATGAAGCTCAATATCGCACAATTACCCAAGCGGCTGCGCTGGAGCTACCTGACACCTAACGAAGCCCGTAAGAAAGGCATAGACATAGAAAGGTGGAAACAATTAGTCTCCGTACGCCAAAAACTTGATAATATTTTCTTTGGTGCAGGCGGTAAGCCCGAAAACTTAAAAAAAGCCATCATGAAGGGCAAGGGCAATAAAGACAAAGCCCTTCATGGGTTGGAAGCTTTCCATCCTCATGTGTATGACCATAACAGCTACGATGCTATGAGCGTTCATACACCTCTGCACCAGCTTTTAGGAGCCGATATTTTTGACAGTGAAAATGAAAGAATAGAGGGGTTTGGCGAATTAGGCGAACCGCTGACGATGACGGCAGTAGCTGCGGCATCGGGCGTTATCGCTTCCCTTGTTAAAATGCTCAAAAAAGTAGGCGATATATTTAAAGGTAAGGGAGCGCATTCATCCGACTTTAACAGCAAGGAAACTCAGGATGCTGAAAAAGACATTCCGGGTACAGACCCCTCCTCCCAAAAATCGGGCGACAGCAGCGGCGATAATAATGAGGATAATACCACAAAGTTGCAAAATAAAAATTCCGGTACACCGGATAGCGGCGGCGATGGAGATAGCCCGACGGACCCGAAAGATAAAAGAATGGCGCTTACCAAAACAAACGCTACCGATTTATCTGTGGATAACCAGGACACGGACACCGGTAAATCCGATTCCTCCACCCCGCCGGGAGCGGATACTTTCTGGAGCAAAAATAAAAAATGGCTGCTGCCCGCATCCATAGGCGTTGGCGGTATCGCACTTGTTGCCGCAGGTATTGCCGCCATGAAGGGACATGGCAAACATAAACCGGTTCATGGTATCCCTAACAACCCTATCCACCCTATCCACCCTATCCATCATGGTAAGAAGAAAAACCATCACCGAAAGAAAAAGGGTAAGCCTAAAAATGTGGATAAAGTTCAGTGGTAAGGCATTGTAAACACAAAAAAGAAAAAATATGTCAAAAAAGAAAGATAACCGCTATGTAAAAAATGCGGCTAAAAAAGAAGCCATCCATAAAATAACAAAAGCCCTTGACACCAAACATGATGTCAAAAATACCTTAGTCGAAACAGGAAAAAACCTGGTCGTAGGCGTGATCGGCGGCGGCCTTGCGGGAGCGGCTATCGGTAAGCCTTCCCTGCTTGCCGGGCTTGGTATAACGGGGCTGGGGCATTACTTCGACCAGGAACTAATCACCATGTTCGGCATAGGCGTTATGGCGGCTAATGGCTTCCAGAAACAAAATGCTCCGGGTGTTGCAGGGATAGGGTCATTAGGGCTGACAGGAATGGACGGCATCAAAGAACGGCTGAACGCCTATAAAGACAACTTCTCCGAAAAACTGTTCATCCACATCCATCAACTTCCGGCTAAGAAGGACAATAAAAAAGGAACAGAGGGGCTGGGAGCGGTACAGTTTTTCAACTACCAGCACGATGTTGACCAGATGCGCAAGATCAGCGATGAACTGAAACAGGAACTCGATCATCTCGACCATATCGAAAAGCAGATCGAAAGCAGCGGCATGGAACACCTGCATAAAACAGGTATGAGCGTGGACGAAGCGGAAGAACAACTACCGCCACAGCAGCAGGAAACAGAAGAAAACGACCGGGAACAATCTGCTGAAATGAGCGACCATATCCTGTGAACTATTCAGCTATAAAATTTTTTATCTAATCATTATTAACAATTAAAAACCAAAAACTATGCACGAATTTGAAGGTGTAGAAGATTACAACAATCATGGCGCATTGCTCGGTATGGACGGGCTGGACGGCGAAGAACTGTTAGGCGCATTAAAACGCATGAACCCCATCAAGCGGCAGCAAACCATCAACAAGCTGGCGCATCCCGGCATATCGAGCAAGGGGTCAAGGGCGGAAATGGAAAAACATTTTAAGGAACTGCCCGCCCATATCAGGGAAGGGCTGCGCAAGGGGGAACTGAGGCTTGCCGATACCATTGTGTATTCCATTAAGCCGGTTACCTCCAAAACCGTAAAAATGTTCGAGACGCAGGACACCAAGACCATTGGCTTGTGCAACATCTCCAACGCCAAGCTGCCCAAGAACCAGGCATTACTCGTAAGCGGTATTAGCCTGCTTGCCGGGGTATCGGCAGACACTACCAATGACAAGGTAATGTCCACCGACTACAAAGGCATTGAACTGATACCTGCGCTCGTAACGGGGGAGATAGACCTAAAAGCCAACAAAAAGCAGATACTGCCAGAAACAAGCTGCGATATTTTTAAAACTTATGGCTACAGCATGGTACGGGTAGGTTACTACAAACTGGCAAACCCACGCCTGATACAGGATGATGTACTCATAGAACTGACCCTGCAACTCGGCACTATGAACGCTATCGCCGCCAATACTTATGTGTATGCCGCCTTGCACGGTACGATAACCACGCCATAAGAATGGGTAAATGGATGTATGTCCTTGCGGGGCTGCTGCCCTTTTCTGCGCTACTTATTATAGAACGGGAGAGGAGTAGAAATAAACACCCGCCTGACCTGACTAACATAAAAGCCTTTTTACTGATGCTGCAATACTCCGAAGGCACTTATGGAGCAAACGCATACCGCACGCTTTATGGCGGAGGGGTTTTCCAGGGCTACGGCAGCCATCCGGGGATTGCAGTGACGGCAAACGGCTTAACAAGTACAGCGGCAGGTGCGTACCAGATTTTACAGGGGACGTGGCAATCCGTACAGGCGGAGACAGGGTTACCCGATTTCAGCCCCGCAAGCCAGGACAGGGCGGCAGTGGAACTGGTACGCAGGCGGGGTGCATTGGGTGATGTCATGGAAGGAAAAATAGTAACCGCCATTGACAAGTGCAGAAAAGAATGGGCATCCCTGCCGGGAGCGGGCTACGGGCAGCATGAGCAAAAACTCACCACTCTATTGCAGGTGTACCAGCAGGCAGGCGGTAGATTTTCAGGATAGGGTGAGATAGGGTGATAGGGTGATAGGGAAGGTTTAGGATTGATAATACTTAAAGCAAAAGACAACCAATGGAACAGGAACATACAACAGGTTTTGATACCAATTCCGGGAAGGAAGTAGTTGACATGACCACGAAGATCAAAAAGCATTTTGACATTTTGATAACGGATGAGAATAATACTTACTCCCAGACTTTTGAGTTAGACAAGACCATCGCATTTGTCAGGGGCATACTGATGACTTCAACGAGGGATGAACTGATGTATATCAGGGGAGCGCAAAAAATAGAAATTAACCGCCTTGAGGTTTTTCCCGAAGGTTATGAAAGCAAACTACTCATGACAGGTATCAACTGCCCCATGAATATGCGCTATTATGACACGGGAAAATTGCCCATCGGGAATGCACAGGTCAAACTGACTTACAAGGATACTCATGATGACCGTATTGAATTCGCCCCCTACATTGTCCGTATTAACCTTGATTGTGAACTGCTGCATTAAGTATGAGAAAAGAGATCATACCCGTAAAGATCGCTGTAAACAAAAGGGGCGCAAGGGTGTACTTCCAGGTGATGCTTCCCGCCGATACTTTGTACCTCGAAGGAGTAGAGACAGGCGTACAGGGGGTAAACGGCGGTAAGCTGAACGGTAATATCGCCGGAACACTGCAACTACAGGCGGTGAAAACACCTAACCTGTGCTATCAGACTTTTGTCCGTATCGCTAACAGCCCTGTGGAAATGGAAATACCCGGACTTGTCAACGGCTATTATGCGTCATTAGTTGCCGCCATGAGCCTGCCATTCATAGGAGCATTGGGAAGGCAGGAACCGGACAGGATACGGTTAACAGGCAACAGCGAACTGTACGGCTGCTACCTCGATACTATGGGGCTGCCTGCACAAAAGGGTATCAATGCCTTGCCACTACCGGAACCAAAGGGTACTTTCTATACCGTAGGCTTGTACCTGCATATTGTTCTTAAAAATTAACAAAGAGAACCAATGAACGCAGCAATAATAATGGCTTATACCAGTAAACGCATGGCAGAATTAGCCGTGGAAAACAATTTCCGGCGGATGCGCCATTTTGTACTTGCTCCGGGAGAGGTACGGCAAATAGACGGCGGCAGGGATGTCTATCTGCTCACAGAGCCGGTAGCCATGATAGCCATCAACAGCGACTTTGGCTTTTTTGACCTTTCAGCGGACAATACCAATGAGCAGCAATACGAACACAGCGGGAAAATCACTATTACCAATTACTCGGCTGTCGCTAACCATGTGTGCATGATACAGGCGATAGTGGAAAACAGATAAGAAACAGTTATGCCATTTATAGAAGAAAAATTCGACCAGGACAGGATTGACAGTATCCGCCGTTTCCTCCACAGGGAAGCGGATAAAGGCAGGAAAAGGGATTTTGAAATTTTCGTGAATGGTTTTAAGGTCATATCCCGCACTAATGATGTGACTGAATTCGATGACTACGAACAGGAAATAAAAGGCGATACCCAAAGTATCAGCATCCTGGTCTATGACGGGCCTTCCACCAACCGTAATACCAAGTATCACCTCCTGTTGCATGGCGAACCGGGCATCGGAAAAACACTTGACGGGATAGGGATAGGGTTAAGAACGGGGTCATCTTCACAAGGCGCATTAGGGCAGATCATACAGGAAAAATTGGACGCTAAGGAACGGGAGCATGAGTTGACCCAACTGAAGGAAAAACTTGCCGACACACAAAAGCAACTGGAGGAATCCGAAGAATATACAGACCTTTTGCAGCAGCAGATAAAGGATCTCGAAAGCGGGCAGCTTAAAAAAATGATCGGGGTTGGCGACATAGCAGGCTATGTACTTAGCGGTTTTCTCAAACAACACCCGCAGATAATAAAACAAATCCCCATTGCGGGAGAAACCCTTGCGGGATTATTGAATGCACCATTACCTGAACAAAACAATCCCGTTGAAAGCTCAGAAACTGCCACGTTTGAAAAGAAACAAACGGCTCCCGCTGCCGAAGACCAGGAAGAAAGGCAGTGGGTGCAATACCGCCACCAGTTGCAGCATTGCTTTAATGAGCAACAGGTGAGCATAATTTTCGCTATTGTGGATAAGCTGTCCCATGAGCCGGGACAGATTGATATAGTGGCTCAATTACTTAACATCAAAAACAATTGATATGACTTACGAATACGACATGAAGGTCGAAGCAAAGACCGAAAAAGAAGCCGATGAAAAAATGAAGGCTTTAACAACACTTGCCTCAAAACTGTCCGGTAAAGAATTGTCCGGGCTGGCGCATGTGGTCAAAAATGACCCTGCTAAAACCGCCCTTGCAAAACGTTATCTGAACCTGTAATAAATGTTAAGACAGTGAACTACTCCGATGAAATATATTATAGCCAGTCGCCTTATTACCAGGCGCAGGAAAACGGGCTCACGCTCCGGGAAGTATTACAGTATTCACTCTTAGGCATTATCGTAACAGGCGGGGCGATCATCATCGGCAGCAAAATGATCCACAAAGGGCAGGCACGCAGTGAGCAGAAGAAAACACTTGAAGATGGCAGCATTCCCACTTACGCCAAGCAGATAAAAATGGCTTTTGCCAATGACGGATGGTGGGGAACGAATAAAACCGCTTTACGGCAAACCTTGCGGAACATACCGGACAAAAGCGACTTTAAAAAGGTGATGGCTTCTTACCAACGGCTGTATAACAGCAGCTTGCTCTCCGATATGCAAAAGGGGCTAAAAAGTACCGAGTATAATGAAATGCTGGCTATTGTCTCCGCAAAGCCGGAACGGTTTATAACGGGGACAATCCAACCCATTACGGACAGGCAATTGCAGGAATGGGCAAAAAGGCTGAAGGCAGCTTTTGATATTACCTACGGGCCGTTTCCCGGAACGGATGAAGCCGCTATAAAAGCGGTATTTCTCGAAATACCCTCGCAAGGCGTTTTCCAACAAGTATCGGCAGCTTATAAAACGATGTATGGCAATGACCTCTCAGCCGACCTTAAAAGCGAGCTTGAATTTTGGGAATACAGCCCTATGATGCAACTGATCTCTGACAAGCCAAACAATTAAACGATGAAAAAGAAAACAGTAAAAACCAAAACAGGCAAGGTACGGACACCGCCCTATAAACCTGCTCCCCAAAATACAGGAAATAACCTGCTGCTTACTACCCTTGCCATAAGTGCGGCAGGCGTTATCGGTTACTTTGGATGGGAGTATTATCACAAGAAGGGTGCAATAAATAAGGGTGCAGGCGCAAACAGTTTGCAACCCTATAAACCAAATACACCCTATACTGATACGGTAATAACAAAGAACAGCTTCCCTTCAACGGACAGTAATTATCACAGCGTAAAGACAGGAGCAGACACCACTGCCACAAAGAAAAAAAGAACGGTCAATACCGGCAGTGGGTTCCCGCTTAAAAAAGGTAGCAAGGGCGATAAGGTGAAACAACTACAGGAGGCGTTGATAGAAAAATATGGCGCATCAATACTGCCTAAGTTCGGGGCGGACGGCGACTTTGGGTCGGAAACAGCTAAAGCCCTCTCCAAAGCGGGGATGCCTGCTACCATCAGCGAAAGCGCATTCAATGTCATTGTTGGCGGCGGCGACAGTACCACCCATGAGCAACTGGCTGAAAAGTTGCACGAGGCGGCATCGGGCGGCAACTTTAACAGTGCGGTCAGCCTGCTTAAAAAAATAGAGGGTAAGGATGATTACGAGCAGGTCAGCAACGCATTCAGCGAACTCCGGCTCGGCGGCGTGCGGAAAACACTCGTCAACGGTATGCTGGACAGTTTTGCATCGGAAAGCCAGAAACAGCAGATACGCTATGAGTTCCTGCGAATGGGACTGCAATATGATGGCCACAAATGGAGTTTGTCAGGTCTGGGCAGCATCCCCATCATAACCACAGAACCCGCTACCATATGGGTCAACGCCAACAAAAGCCTTGACGTTCCCGCACGGATGGTATTGGGAAATGAGGTAGCTAAAAAGCTCGACTTCACCCTTTTTGAAAACAACGGTAAATATTTTTTAGTACGGACAACTTCCGTAAAACAGCTTAAATAAAAACAACATGCTAACAAACAGAAAAAAACCGAAAACAGCAAAACAAAAGAAAATGGCAAAAAAGAAAATATACACTTTTGACGTGGATATAATACTGCCGGACCCAAAGCACATTGTTATCCATAACACGGGAACGCAACAGGACGTCTGCACGGATGAACTGCACGATATGCCCTACCATTTCCTGATCTTAAAAAACGGCAAAATAATCCCGTTAAACAATTTTTTGGTCAAAACAGGAAATATCGAAATCGCTTACCTCGGCGGGAAAGATAATAACGGAAGGTGTTGCGACAACCGTACTAAGGAGCAAAATGAAGCCCTCTTTACTTTGCTTGTTAAACTGACGGAACTGTTCCCGAAGGCGCATATCGTGGGGGCTGACCAGCTTTATGTATATAGCCATGCCAATCCGGGCTTCGACATAAAAAGCTGGCTGCAAAGCTATATCCCTGAATTTTTAGAGGCCGCCTAAGTTTTTTTATTTATAAATAATATACCAATGACAGAAACAATCATCACAGCCCTTGAAAAAAGGGGCTACAAAACTTTTCTGCGTCCCTGCGAATTAAATATTGTGGGTATCCGCAGCAGCAACCTGACGCCAAATACGTTCAACGACAGCATCAACGTGCTGTATAAGGACGAAAAAGGCCAGTGGCAATATCACAGCTTTCCCGCTACCACTGACCCCGGTACTTTCTGGCTGAAAAATCCTGCCAATCCTCAAGGCACGGCTATTCTTAAAGCCGGGCAGTATCTAAACTCTCATATTATCGGGTTGCACCGGAACAAATACACCGCCCTTGTACAAAGAAACCCTGTAACGGTTATCCGTGATATAAAGCGGGATGGAACGCTTGACCTTAGCGGTATAGAGGACAGGGGATTATTCGGTATCAATATCCACAGGGCTTTGCAGGAAGGAACAACTAAGTATATAGATAAGTTCTCAGCCGGATGCCAGGTATTTGCCAACGCTGCCGATTTCAATACGTTCATGGCATTATGCGAAAAACATAAGGCACTCTATGGGAACAGCTTTACTTATACGTTACTGCATGAAACTGAACTATTGAGTATGGCTGCTTAAAGAAAAAAATTATTGAAACACTAAAACAAAAAATATGAAACAGATTATTAAAGAATTACTCAAGGACAAAGTAGGTAACTACAGCATGAGGGAAATGGTAATTGGCGTATTGCTGATAGCTTTAATTGCAAGCTGGATTGCAAAGCAGTTTTACAGTAAGGACGTGCCGGAATTTATGTTCTACACTTTCGGTAGCCTGATAGCCGCCGGATGTTTCGGCTACACTTTTGAGAAGAAGAGCGTACCGCAAAGTGCAGATCAATAGTTGTTTGTTTTGTTCATATACGCTTCTATAAACCCTTCTATAAACCCTATCCCCTATTCCCAATCACTATCATTTATCAATTTTTATTCATCATTAAAAAATAAAAAATGCAGATAAAATTATATGTAGCAATTTTTTTGCTTGGACTGTTCGCAGGTATCAGCGGTTCTATGATTTTGAGCAACCAAAACCCTCAAAAGCAGGGATATACAGCGATGATCCAGTCCCCCGCTGACATTAAAAACAATAGTGTTGAAATTGAGGCGCATTTTCAAAGTAAAGTGGATTCGCTGGTACAGACCAATGCCGCTTTGGAAAATAGGGCTGGTAATACCAAATCAGAACTCCAAAGGACAAAACAGGACAATAAAGTTTTGCGGGAATTGGTGGACACCTTAATAGCCCATGCTAACAACGCAACAGATACGTCTGTAAAACTTGCCGATTGCGATAGCATTAATGCCACCGTACAGGACTTTATCACCTCATCCAATGAAAAGGACAGCTTGTATGATAACCTGGCCGCAACGCTCCAGGCGCAGGTAAGTAATAAGGACAGCGTTATCGGCACACAGCAGCAGCAGTATAACTGCTTAAAGCTATCCTTTGATAAAAGCCTTGTCCAACAGGATGTTCTTTCCGGTCAAAATCTTAGGTACGAAAAACAGCTTAAAAGTATGCAGGTTAAAAATAAGTTGCTTTCAGCAGGTTTGTTCATGCTCACAGGAATAGCCACTTATAGCCTGCTGCAACATCATTAACATTAAAAAGAAAAGGAGGTAAAACCCATGAAAGAGAAGACAATTATTTCCACAACAACATTGCTTACTTCACTTGTCGCATACTGGTACGCAAAGACTGCCGGTAAAGACGCTGCACCACTTGTTATGCTTGGTGGTTTTGTTGGCTCTCTTATCGGTGAAGGAATAGCAGACCAGGTTAAAAAAAACAGTAAACAGTAAAACAAAAAAGAAAAAAGTATGGAGACACAGATCATTAATGACAATTCATGTATCAGGGTGGTGAACGATGGCACTCCCCTGTTCCTCGTCAAAACACAGATTAAAACCATTGACACGGTAAAAAATGAAATGGTGCGTATTGACATTGGAGAAGGGGCTTTAAGGCACATCTACATTAAACATGCCGATGTAACTATCCCCGCAGGTTTAGCCGATGCGTCCGCACTCAGGGACGCAATTAAGGCAATGCTCGATACCGCTCAACCCGGAACTGACCTTACCGGGCTTACCAACCTTATCCAAACAACGGGACAGGCGCAGACTGAAGGGATCAATGCGGTAAAGGCAAGTGTGGACGCATTGGGGCAAACCAGCGCTACCCTGTTAACCAATATGGCGCAGGTGCTTGGGCAGATCAACCAGTCCCTCAATGCCGCCAATATCAGCCTTTCACAACCTATACGGGTTGACGAATCCGTACCAATGGTAGTGTATAATGGTTATGCGGTGGCAATTGGGGCGGCTACGGCAGACCCTGTTTGGGCTATTCAGCGAATAACCCGCAACGGGGATTTGTTTATCTACGAATGGGCAGGTGGCAATAAGCAATACACCAACATTTGGGATAACAGGGCCGCCCTGAATTATTTACCCGTAGGACAGTAATAAGTAGCGTAAAAAAGGTATGGCTCCGGCCATACCTTTTTAAAAATTAAACCAATGAACGGAGCGTTTGTATTTGCGGTAGAAGCGGAAATTATGCTTAAAAAAAAGCATAACAAGACTTCTATTGAGAAATTGGCGGCAACTTACGGCATTACCGATAAAACAGAAGTAAAGGAACTGACAGAACTGGCAATCGTAAAGCAGGCGAGAAAAATGGCGCATGGCGAAGGAACTCTAAGAGAGAAATACGATCAAATTGTTGAGTTGTACCAAAGCCAGGTAAATCTTTCGCACCGTACGAGCCAGTCTATTTTATTGCAGCAATATTCGACACCCGCCCCGATAGGCTTTATAGCGGGTATCTTTTGTGAATTGGACAAATTAGATATAAAAGGGGGTTATGGTTTTGAGCCTTCTGCCGGAAACGGGCTGTTAACTATAGCAGGCAACCCGGAAAGGATTTATGTCAATGAGATAGACCATTTGAGAAACAGTAACCTGCAAAAACAAGGTTATGCGAATGTTTGGCAAAGGGATGCAACAAAACCATTTTTTGATGTGCAGAACCATTTTATTGCCGTTCTTACCAATCCGCCATTTGGCAGGTTGGACAGGGGTAACTCTATCCTGTTCGATACATTCAAAATTGATACCCTTGATCACCTGATGGCTTTACGTGCTTTGGAAACTATGACTATGGAGGGGAAGGCAGCCATAATTATTGGCGGGCATACCCGCTATGATGATAAGGGAAGGATAGAAAGAGGCAGAAACCGTATATTCTTTAACTACCTGTACAGCCGTTACCATGTAGCCGATGTGTTGCAGATAGATGGCGCAAAGCTGTATTCAAGACAGGGAACATCTTTTGATGTAAGGCTTATTCTCATTAACGGCAGGAAACAAAAACCACAAGGCGCAGCCCCTGTATTTGATAAAGACCGGGATGAGGTAATAAAAACTTTTGATGGCTTATACGACAGAGTAATGGATGCAATGGGTATGCCTGCCCCAATCAAAGAACGTGATATGCACAAATTAAATGAATTGGCAAAAGAGGCTTCATTATTAAACATCAGTCTTAAAGCCCTCTCCTTTGGAGAGGGTTTGGGAGAGGTCTCTCTTGGCGCACCCTACCAGCCCGCATCTGAAAGTTGTGTAGTGCTGAATACACAAGTACCGGATAGCATGTCTTTTGAGACGCAATCCGCAATAGTACAGATTA
The DNA here is from genome assembly GCA_044448445.1 of Chitinophagales bacterium. GTDB lineage: Bacteria > Bacteroidota > Bacteroidia > Chitinophagales > Chitinophagaceae > Nemorincola. The sequence goes on along the minus strand of JBIOGX010000016.1, from coordinate 2,127 downwards.
AAGAAGAAGTAGGCGGGGATATAGACAACTTTGTTCGCCACAGGCTGCAATTTCCCTCGCAAGCTGCACTTTGTAAGGCGTTATCAGCAGAGCAGATTGATGCGGTGGCAATGGCTATATATAATATTGAGGCAAGAGAACAGGGAATGATTATTGGCGACCAGACCGGTATCGGCAAAGGGCGTATTGCAGCATCTATGATACGCTATGGCGTTTGCCAGGGATTAAAGCCTGTATTCCTTACCGAAAAGGCTAACCTGTTCTCGGACATATACCGGGACTTACTGGCAATTGGTTCAGGTCATTTAAAGCCTTTTATTGTCAACAGCCGTGAGCCAAAAACGGATATTAAGGATGAAGATGGCAATGTAATTTATTCCGCTCCGGCAATAACCGAGCAACAGGCGGTATTTAAAGCAAGGGAAATTCCGGCTAAGTATGATTTCGTGGTGGCAACCTACTCCCAATTCAACAGTCCTGAAAAGAAACCGGAAAAACCCCTGTTCCTGCAAGCCATAGCGGAAGGGAATATTTTTATCATGGATGAGGCGCACAATAGTTCCGGTTCTTCCAATACCGGTGAATTCTTACAGGGCGCTGTCCACAATACCAAAGGCGTGATATTTCTGTCCGCCACGTTTGCCAAACGACCGGATAACATGCCCATTTATGCCATGAAAACAGCTATTTCAGATTGTAACATGAGCAAGGATGAGTTGGTTGATTCCATTACAAAAGGGGGTGTGGCCTTACAGGAAGTGCTGTCCGCTCAATTGGTGGCAGAGGGGCAAATGCTCCGCAGGGAGCGCAGCTTTGAGGGGGTTGAGGTCAACTATATTACCCTTGATGATAAGAGGGAAGAACACAGGGCTATTGCCGATAACATTACCGGAATATTAAGGGATATTATCGCCTTCCAGGGGAAGTATGTCAATGAGGTTGTAGATGAACTCGATAAAATAGCGGTTGCGGAAGGCAAGGAAATAGAAGTAAGGGAAGGCACTTCACAGGCAGGGGTGGATAACCAGCCCTACTTTTCCAAAGTATTCCAGGTTATCAACCAGATGCTGTTCAGCCTGAAAGCGGAATCAGTAGCGGAAAGGGCGATTATGCGATTGCAGGAGGGCAAAAAGCCGGTTATAGCCTTCGCCTCGACAATGGGCAGTTTTATTGAAACAATTGAAAACACACAGGGACTGCCTGTTTCGGATGGAGATACTATTAATGCAGACTTTACCGAAGTTTTAAAACGTGGGTTAGACGGTATTTTACGTTATACGGAAAAGGATGTGGATGGAAATTCCATTTACAAAAAGATTGAGGTTAGCGAACTGCCGCCGGAGGCGCAGGCTGAATACAACCGTATTTATGAACGTATCAGGTCAGTTTCTACCGGGATTACCATATCCCCGATAGATGTTATCATCAAGAAATTACAGGATGCAGGTTACTCGGTTGCGGAAGTAACAGGCCGCAAGTATGAAGTACAGCTAAATAGCAAGACAGGCAAGGGTTTGATCATGTCAAGAAAGCGCATGAATACAAATGATGCTTTCAGGCAATTTAATAATAACGAGGTGGATGTACTGATGATCAACCAATCCGGTAGTACAGGGGCTTCCGCCCATGCCATTCCTACCGCTAAAGTTCCGGCTTCACAGGTAAAACAAAGGGTAATGATTGTTTTGCAGGCGGAATTAGATATTAATACCGAAGTGCAGAAAAGAGGGCGTATCAATCGTACCGGGCAAATCCTTAAACCGATCTATGATTATGTAACTTCCGCTATTCCTGCCGAAAAGCGGTTAATGATGATGTTGCAAAAGAAACTGAAATCATTGGATGCCAATACTACGTCCAATCAGAAGCAGTCCACTAAAATATTAGACGTACCTGATTTTCTCAATAAATACGGCGATAAGATTGTTAAAGAGTATTTAATTGAAAACCCTGATATAAATGACCTGTTGGATGACCCTTTGAAATTAAAGGATAGTAAAGCAGACAGCAAGGAAGGTGGAAGCCCTATCCCTATCGAGGATGCAGCCCACAAGGTAAGCGGGCGGGTTGCCGTTCTGTCAACAAAGATGCAGCAGGACTTTTACAATGAGGTAGCAGAACGGTATA